>JABJED010000399.1 GCA_018665025.1 Gammaproteobacteria bacterium | reverse complement strand
TGTGGTAACCCCGAAGCGGACAGATCTTAATGCGTTAACCAGCACGCGAATATGAGGATGCTCAGTCCATGGTCATAAGCCACTTATAGAGCACAAGAGATCAGGTTGCAAAAGGGGCGTCTATATGAGGAAGTATAAACCGCATTTTCCGAAGAAGGTTCATGTATAGCGATTGCTGATAATCATTCAAATTTAAGACACCGCACTGAAGTATTGCCATTTGCGTCAGATATGAAAGTTATCGCTAGTTGCACATCCTTCCATGTTTAAGGTGGCAGTATTCCTTTAGGAATCTTGCCGGGAAAGTCCTAGCGTCGATCCATACGAAATATAAGGCCGGCATGGACCCAGTTATCTTCCTTGTCCAGATCATATTTGGCAACATAAGCGGCTTCAACTCTATCTCTCTCAGCCGAATCCGTCACAGTGATTGCTTTGAGTTCATAGAGTGAAGTGGCAAGGCGAACCCGGGTGTTTGGATCGCTACTAACGAATTCACTCCATCTGGTTCCATCTTCACCTGTGGCGATGTAGAGATCTTTCTCAATACCCACTCCCCATATATTGATCGAATATGGATCGGATGAACGCCACTCAACCTGGATAGTTTCCGGCACATTAACCCAGTTGCCAGGTGCTGCCTGGACCTGACCCGATAACCCCCCACCTGGGATCATTGATAGGGGGTCACTGCAGCCGATGAGCGAAATGATAAAAGTGACATAAATTAGTGAGCGCATTTCAGAATTCCCCTTTGACTTTCCTTATTCTAGAATAATTGGGGTCTGATAAGCTTCGACTTCAATTTGAAGAACTGACGGGACTACCACAGTCTTTTCGGAAGCGTGACCGTAAACCAAAGACGAAATTGCAAATTTTATTCCGACCCCAATGATGCTCTTTCAACGGTTTACCAGGTGTGGAGCTTAACGGGTAATTCCTCGTAGCCTTTGACAAAACAGGATTGTACACGCACTGGCTCACCTACAACTTCGATATACTTAAACCGCTTCATGATTTCTTCCCAGACAGTTTTGAGTTGCATCTCAGCCAGCCTGTTACCCATGCACCGGTGCAAACCAAAACCAAACGACATGTGATGGCGAGGTCTTTCCCGATCGATAATAAAAGCATCCGGGTTATCAATCACATCCTTATCACGGTTAGCAGAAACATACCACATCACCACCTTTTCACCCTTCTTAATGTGCTTACCTTTTAGGACATAATCCTGCGTAGCTGTACGGCGCATATGAGCAAGAGGTGTTTGATAGCGAATGATTTCCGGGATCATCTTTGGAATCAAATCAAGGTTATTACGCAGTTTTTCATATTCCGACGGATTTTCATTTAAGAAATAGACACCCCCTGTAATAGAATTTCTGGTGGTGTCATTACCGCCGACGATCAGCAAAATGAGATTACCTAGATATTCCATAGGGTCCATGTTCTGTGTTTCAGGATTGTGAGCCAACATGGAAATCAGGTCATTACCTGGTGCCTTCTTAATCCTTTCATTCCAAAGTCCTGTGAAAACCTCCAGGCACTCAAGCAGGCCTTCCCTTCTGACTGATTCAGGGGTATTTCCACCATTCACTTCAGACGAGGTTGCTATGTCTGACCAGTAGGTGAGCCGACGTCGCTCCTCGAAAGGAAAATCAAAGATGGTGGCCAACATCTGCGTCGTTAGTTCGATCGAAACATGCTCCACCCAATTAAAAGTTTCACCAATTGGCAACTCATCCAGAATTTTAGCCGCTCTCTGGCGGATGATGGGCTCAAGTAGTGCAAGATTGGTGGGCGCAACCACACCTGTCACGGTTTTTCGCTGCACATCATGTTTCGGTGGGTCCATCTGAATAAAGCTGGATGTTTTAAAATCCGCCATGCGTTCAAAAATTGAGATACCACCTGTTTCAGAAGAAAAAACCTCATGGTTTTTCTCAATCTCCATGATGTCATCGAACTTGGTGATGGACCAATAGGGACCGAACGGGCTGTTCTTGCAATAGTTAACCGGATCCTCATCGCGCATACGCTCAAAGTAGGGCCAAAAAGCATTAGCCTTAAATAGCATGGGGTTGCTGACATCGAGCTCGTCTAGCGGCAGTGTATAGGGGTCTGCAAACTCTGGTGTACTAATCGCTTCACTCACTTTAATTCTCCTGATCCTCTAAAGTTGCCTTGTCTGGTGGGTCTTAGTCCTTTCTATTGTAAATTCAGGGCGCTCGTCTTGCTATGGATTTATGCGCCTATTCGTAGGTCCCAGCCAGCGGTTCTGATACCCGAGAAACTGCAGCAATGCCACCGCGCCCTCCACCGCCGGTCTGATGCCCGCGACCGAAATCAGGCGGGATCTCCCGAGCATCTTGCATAGATAGCCACAGCCGCAACAGATGTCGCTTACGGGCAGGGTCGTCGTAATCCTCGTAGGCGGTGCGGGCGTGCATGATCGCGTAATTGCTCAGGAATTGCATATCGCCGGGACGAAAATCTGTCTGCAGAGCGAATCCTGGTTCAGCGAGAATCTCGTCGATTAGATCAAGAAACGCCACGCGCTCAGGGGAAAGCTCCGGCACATCGTCATGGCGGGTTGCTGACTCGAGGAAGGGCCGCACGTACCGGATCGACAGATGTTCTCCGTCCCACGTTGCTAGAGGTGAAACAAACCAGGGCGCTTTGCCGGGCTGCTGTTCATTCCGACGGTCGAAATACCAGGGCTCGAACCACAGATGGGCCAGATCTTGCCGACGCTGCAGTAATTCGTTCCAGATGCTGGTACTTGAAGCTATTGAACTAGCGCCGCCCTGTTTTGCCGGAAGCAGGCATAGCAGCCCCACCACGTCTGAGCTGTCGGTATGATATGGCAGTCGGCCAGAGGTCTGGTATCCACGTACGCTGTAGTTGCGTATATCAACGCCTTCATCGATAACATGCCCAAGCAAATGCCCCCGGGCGTTTTGTGATACCGGAGTGCCCATGTGCAGACCAAGGCCCCAATAGGCTAACGCCGCATCGCGCTCGGACATCTTGTCAACAGGAAGCCCACGTAATACCCAAAAACCCCGGCCCTGATCGAGCTCGCGTGCAAGCTGTTGCATCCGTGCACTCAACGTGGGCAGGTTGAAATCCTCCCGGCGCATGCCGAGCATGCTTACGTTTTTATCGTTCACGGTACGTACAGCCGTTAGGATTTCCCCGACTTCCTCGGCAGAGAGCTGCTCCAACCAGCTGTGGTTTTCGGTCATATCGCGCCCGTACCAGGCGGCGGGCGATACCAGCTTCCCGGGCATTTCGAAGCGAATCGATTCTGCACGTCTCATTGTTTCCCTTCCCTGTAGGTTATCGCTGGGAATCATAAACTAGTCGAATATATATAACAACGTAGGTAAGCTGTTTTATCCGATAGCGGAGTCTGAGGATACAAGAGCCTGAAATCTTCTTGTAAAGGCAGAACCTGATGCTACAACTGGAGCGCAATGACGATAGCCCTCCCACCTCGAATGTTGAATGATGTTCCTGTATCGCGTGCATGCATCCGTCTTTACAGATGATCCCTGACATTGGAAGCACATGCTATATCAGGATTAGGTTGGCATAACGCATTGACGTTGTTTTTTGCTACACCCTCTCGACATCGCTACAATAGCGCACCATTCCAGCAACGAAGCAGAACATGGCTGAACAAGCGGAGCCCCATTTCCAAAATAGCTTTCTAGCGCGGGCACGCTACCCAAAAGGCAAACGCCGCTTGCAAGCGATACTCGACGCGACCTTTGACATAGTAGTCCGCGAAGGTCTCGCCGCCGCCTCCCAGGAAGCCATCGCCAAGCGCGCCGGGGTTACCCAAAGTGCCGTGCGGCACTATTTCCCAACCAAGGACGAACTTCTGATGGCGTTCTTCTCCACCGCCATTGAGCGCCTACAGCAAAAATTTCACGTCGCCATAGAAAGCGGCAACCTCGAGCCAAGGCAACGGCTACTAGACAGTGCATCGATGCACTACGCACGAATATTGGAAACCGAGGACATCTACTTTTTCGAAGCTACTGCATTCTGGGGGCGCAACGCAGATTTCAAAAAATTGAGAGACGAGTGGTATGAGAGTCTTGATCGACACTACATCGGACTACTAGAAGAGATTCACCCCAAATGGAGTCGCAAACGCTGTGCTGATGTGGCGCTCCAGATACTGACTCTTATTCTCGGCGGGTGGGTAACTATGGGGAGTTCACGCCCGATTCGACAGAACGAATCGCTCCAAGCGTTAAAGAATTCACTATTGCAGGGGATTGAGCGGGTGATTGATTAAGGCTTGATGGACGGACGTGATGTACAAAACCGAAATGACCGACTGACCATTTAGGGGTGATAAGCGACTGACATTCGTTGCTGTTCGTCATCGGTTTGCTCTTCAATTTCATGGTGACGACAGCACGGGAATTCCTCACCCGTTCTTAGCAAACAAAGTTGCGAACACCAGCACAGAAATCCATGGTGACTTGAGGAGCTCTGGAAAATATGCGATCTGTAATTCCATGCCCACTGCGAGCATGGCCAGAAAGATCGCGGTAAGCAGCAGGTGTCGCTGTGCGGAAAGCCAAAAACCTATAGGCAGATGATCCTATCCGCCATCAAATTACTTAAACAAGCCGTTTTGCCAATACCACTAGATTAAGCGGTTTCATAAGTGATAAAGTGATACTGTCATCCTGCTAAGAAGGATGAGGTGTGTTTCCTGAATCAACAGGAACTGATGAGTTTCTTAAGCGCGTACGTTACCCACAAGGTAAGGCGACATGGCGATTCATCCACAATGTACGAGACGTGGTACCAAGAAATGGCCAGGCACCATCGAACACTAACCCAGCATATCCGTTCCGCAGGGGATAAAAGGCAGTGTGAAGATGGGTAACACGAGGCCACTCCACCGACATCGCAGCAAGAAGCGCCTAAAGGCGGTTTTGTTCACGGGTGTAGACAAACTCCTTCGTTAATAAAGGACAGCACAAGATGCAAACACTCTGTGTAGCGAAACTGAGCGGGGCATTGGGAGGGCCGATCAAGGACTTCGTTTTGCGCAACCTTGTCGATGTAGACACAGCACCAGCGCTGACTATGCGCCATAGCTGGGCTGTTGGCGATATCGTGATGCGGGATAATCGTAGCGTGATGCACGACCCTATTCACGACCACGGCGATATCCCACGTGAAATGCACCGAGCAACGGTATACGGAGATCGACCCTCATGACCGAATCGCCGTCTGCCGGTAACGGCCTTTTGAACCGCAGGCGATTGCTGCAAATGGGCTCTGCGGTTGGAGTCGGTGCGATTCTCTCGCCGGTCGCGGCAGAAGAACCTTGGCTGCGTCGACCAGGTGCGCCGTCGAGTGACTATGGACAACCGTCCCATCGCGCGCATCTCGTGCGCGAGCGAGTCAATGCGCACCCTTTTGGCCCCGCGGCGGGTTCGTCTTCAACACCTCTACAATCTTTGAACGGCACAATTACGCCAAACAGCCTGCATTTCGAACGACACCACAGCGGTATACCTGATATTGATCCAGCCCGACATACCCTGACAATCTTCGGCATGGTTGATCGCCCCCTGACGTTCAACTATGAGGCGCTACTTCGCTATCCCATGCAAAGCCGAATACTGTTTCTCGAATGCTCAGGGAACAGCTATCAAAATACCTTTCCGGCCGCGGCAGACATGACTGCGGGAGAACTAAATGGCCTGATTTCTTGCGCCGAATGGACCGGTGTACCACTGCACTACCTACTTGAAGAAACCGGGATCCAGCCCGCATCTAAATGGGTGATCGCCGAGGGGGCAGATGCATCCAGCAATAACCGAAGTGTGCCACTGTCGTTGGCGACAGAAGAGGCAATGGTTGCGATCTATCAAAATGGTGAGCCGCTTCGAGGAGCCCAGGGCTACCCAATGCGTCTTCTGGTTCCGGGTTGCGAGGGTAATCTCAGCATCAAATGGCTTCGCAGCCTAAAGCTAATGGATCAGCCCGCTCATACCCGGGAAGAAACGAGCAAGTATACCGATTTGATGGCCGATGGAATTGCTCAACAGTTTTCCCTTCGCATGGAAGTCAAATCAATCATCACCACGCCGTCTGGTAAAATGAAGTTGCAAGAAAAAGGGGTATATGAAATATCCGGCCTGGCCTGGTCGGGTAATGGCGAGATTCGAACGGTTGAAGTCAGCGCCGACGGCGGCAACTCCTGGGCCGAAGCTGAAATTCAATCCGGTACCGGCCGATTGCAACCGGTCAGGTTCCGGATCCCATGGCGATGGAACGGCCAACCGGCAACATTGCAGAGTAGAGCTATAGATACTGCCGGGAATACGCAACCAACACGCGAACAGGCGCTTAAGGGGCAGTCACCGCTTGTCGCCTATCATTACAACGGAATCCAGAGCTGGCAGGTAGAGCACACAGGTCGAATAACGAATGTATACGCGTAGCATTGCCGTTCTACTAGTCTGCTGGGTATGCTTCGCTGCGGCCGAGCTGAGCCACGATCTCGAACCTTCTCTCGGCAAACCCGCGCCGACGGATTTTGAATCGGTTGTCGCGCCTGACGGCACAGGATTACCTGTCGGTGAAGGGTCAGTCACGGGTGGCAAGACTCTATATGCAACACACTGCGTGGCATGTCATGGGTCAGAAGGCACACAACCGGGCAATTCTCTCGCCGGTGGCCGAGGCACACTTAACAGCACTAGACCACTAAAAACCGTGGGAAGCTATTGGCCCTATGCCACAACGCTATTTGATTACGTTAACCGGGCAATGCCTTACGGAAACGAAAAATCGTTGTCGGAAAACGAAGTCTACGCAATCACTGCGTACGTACTATATCTAAACGATATCATTCCTGCAGACACCAGACTGACTAATCACAACCTTGCAGCAGTGGTCATGCCAAATCGTGACGGATTTCGCAGCGCCCCTGACTACCAGCCTGTTGGTGGGAGCCTTCCCAACTCAGAAAAATAATTGGGGTCCCCGATTACAGTTAGGGGGCGGGTAGTCGTTGGTAATCGCACCGGCCGATGAACGAAATATTGGCGCCCAATATCATCTGGGGCTTCTGGCCCAGGGTTTCGCTATTCGCCAGACGCCGACACTAAGGTTTTTGTCGGCGTACGGGCAAACGAGCTGTTGCTTTAGTGCTTGGCTGTCGCAGCATGCGCTAAAACGAACACGGCGGTTTGGTGAGTGAATTTTAACACGCCATTTTCTTCGCGGGCATCGAGTCCTGTTTGATCACTCACCACGCTTTGTTTAAACCTTGATCGAATCTCCTGTTTTTGCGCGTCGTTCGGTCCACCATGAAGTAGCCATTGTTCGACTTCATAATCCATAGAACCGAAACGGGTACTGGTGACGTCTAGCCCCGTTTCATTAAATAACGTCAGAAAGCGAGTTTTTGATAAGCAGCTTACGTGGGTTGGGTCACAGAGTTGCTCTAGCGCATCGTGATGCGCTGCCCTGGTGGTTTTTTCGTTGCCTAAAATATCTGCGATTATAATCTCGCCTTCAGGCTTAAGCACCCTGGCCAGTTCTTTCAACACTTGTCCTGGCGCTGCGAAGTGATGGAACGCGGCGCGGCAACTCACGGTATCAAAGGTCTTGCTATCAAACGGGATATTCAAGGCAGAGCCATAAGTAAACGCAATGTTATCCATCTCTAGTTTCGCGGCCTCTGCGCGGCCGATATCAAGCAGGTTCTCTGTCACATCCAAACCGGTCGCCTGTTTTGCGTGATTGGCGAAGGCCATCGTCAATCGACCTGGCCCGCAGGCGACGTCCAAAGTAACGCTAGACGCGTTGGTTTTCGTTAGCCCAACCAAACCCGCCATCGCCCGCATATCTTTTGCCTGATTGGTTTGGGCGTATTCCTTGGCCTGACGATTAAATTGCTTTTGAATTTTTTTTGTATGCGAGTCGAGTGAACTCATGTGGGTTTCCTGATTCTTGGTTTTTGTCCGTCCGGCGATGTTGTGCATCGTTCAGTTTGGCTGTTCGTTAAATTTATGGTTGATGCAATTTATGGTTGATGCATCCCACGATATAACGATCGTCGTCTGCGACACCATCGATGACATCAGGTCGACAGAGCCTAAGACTTGGACTGAAAGCGTCAGCTAGCGCTTCCAGCTAATAACAGTATGAAACTTTTGTTCAATTTTAAAAAGAGAGTACCCAGAACTGAGAAAAGTCACCGGGGCACAGTAGTCCTTCGGAATGCAATATCGTCGGGACTGTCCCACAGTTTCTGCTTAAGTTACCCTATGCGCCAACCCACCCAGAATGAAAGCCGTAAGGTACTCGGTGAGGAATAAGGATTCGTGCAACCGGATCACCGCTGAAATTCTTTGCATCGATGACAACGCACTCACTTTGATTGAGGTTTTCATCCTGAATGAAGCAAATAACATAACCGTCGTCTTCCTCTGACGAACCTATCTTTGGCGCAAAAACTGCCTCGCCAACATATCGCCCTTCCCCGAAATTGTGGTGCTGTGTTTTACCGGTTTCCCGGTCGAACTTCATTATCGACTTGAACGTGATAGCGCGAGTCTGGTCGAATTCCGAGGAATAGGTATAGCGTGTTTTCTCTCCTGCGTAATCATCATTAATACGAGAGAAATCAGAATAGTAGTCGTGCAGTGGCCCTTCAGTGATGTCGCCGGTTTCGACATTGATGCGCCATTCATACATCTGCCCCAACAGATCAGTGGGTTCATCTGTGTCGACCTCTGCCGCACCAATGATGTCTGATGTTTTTGAACGACATGCCTGAACCACAACCACATCGCCCTCCTCCCACGCGTTTGCTGTATGGATCACGACACCAACGTCGACGGTAAACCAGGTAACATCTTCGTCAGAACCATGGCGCGGCATTATGCCAATGCGCGAGCCGTGTTCTGCTTCAAATCCTAGTGGTGACTTACCTTCCATCGCCGCTTCCAGATCAAAGGTCAGCGGGAAATCGAGGAAAATCGAGTATTTTTTTGAGCATGCGAAGTCGTGCATCATCACGCCCTTGGGAATCGTGATCGGCGTGGAGTGAACCAGGGCGCCTTCCTTGTTGACGACTGAATACGTCACAAAAGGAGGGAAAGGGCCATAACCAAAGGTCATCATTTCCCCCGTGCTGGGGTCAACCTTCGGGTGAGCCGTAAAAGCGTGTGTTAATTTACCGTCAAAATCTGTCGTGCCAACGGTTTTAAG
>JABJED010000398.1 GCA_018665025.1 Gammaproteobacteria bacterium | reverse complement strand
CCGGGCGTCGCACGATTCAGGGTAAACGCATTCAATCAGAATCGGGGCGCTGGTGGTGTCTTTAGGACCATTCCATCGAAGGTTCTCACCATGGAAGATCTGGGTATGGGGGAAATCTTTCGTGATATCTCTGAGACTCCGCGTGGCATGGTGACTGTTACTGGCCCAACGGGTTCCGGTAAAAGTACATCGCTGGCGGCGATGCTGGACTATATTAACAACTCCCGCTACCAGCATATCCTTACCGTCGAAGATCCGATCGAGTTTGTACATGAAAGCAAAAAGTGCCTGATAAACCAGCGTGAGGTTCACAGGGATACCCTGGGGTTTAACGAGGCGCTTCGCAGTGCGTTGCGTGAGGACCCGGATATTATTTTGGTCGGTGAGATGAGAGATCTGGAGACAATTCGACTTGCTCTTGAAGCCGCAGAAACGGGCCACATGGTGTTCGGTACTTTGCACACATCTTCTGCTGCAAAGACCATTGACCGCGTCATTGACGTGTTTCCAGCGGCTGAAAAATCCATGGTGAGGTCGATGCTTTCAGAATCTCTTGCGGCTGTAATTTCACAGACACTGCTGAAAAGGATTGGCGGTGGTCGAGTAGCCGCGCATGAAATCATGATATGTACACCGGCGATTCGCAACTTGATTCGAGAGGACAAGGTTGCGCAGATGTACTCAGCTATTCAGACAGGTGCGCAACTGGGGATGAAAACCCTG
Organism: Gammaproteobacteria bacterium; assembly: GCA_018665025.1. Lineage (GTDB taxonomy): Bacteria > Pseudomonadota > Gammaproteobacteria > Pseudomonadales > Azotimanducaceae > UBA9659. Next base: position 37,638 of record JABJED010000398.1, on the reverse strand, counting down.
GATCAGGCCCTAAAGGAGTTGCTTGAAAAAAATATCATCACCAGGGAAGCGGCGCAGGAAAAAGCCAAGATGCCAGCCGACTTCCAGTAAGTGCCAACCAGTCATAACAGGTGCGTCGCTATTCCAGGTTTAAAGGTATTCTTCCTCAATTTGGAGAAGCAGCGAAGGTGATGGGTTGTAAGATAGTCTTACTTGGTTCCGGTCGGACAATGGAAGGTGCAGGAACATGATTGATTTTGATAAGTTGTTAAAAGTCGTAGTAGAGCAAGGTGCTTCTGACCTGTTTATTACAGCGGGACTACCGCCGTCAATAAAAGTTAGTGGCAAAATGATGCCGATGTCCAAGACGGCACTGACATCTGAGCAGGCAAAGGAAATGGTTCACGCGACCATGACCGAGGCTCAGATTCAGGAGTTTGAAGCAGAGCGCGAATGCAACTTCGCCATACATTCACCGATAGCTGGCCGATTCAGGATAAGTGCTTTTTACCAGAGAAACTTTGCCGGTATGGTGTTGCGCCGAATCGAGACCGAGATTCCGTCGCTAGACGACCTGATGCTCCCCGAAGCGATTAAAAAGCTCGCCATGGCTAAGCGTGGACTGATTATTTTCGTTGGTGCAACAGGTACTGGTAAATCCACGTCGCTTGCTTCGATGATTGGATATCGAAACCAGAATTCGAAAGGCCACATCATCACGATTGAGGACCCGATCGAATTTGTACACGAACACAGTGGCTGCATGGTGACGCAGCGTGAAGTCGGGGTGGATACGCCCAGTTTTGAAATAGCGCTCAAAAACACGCTTAGACAAGCACCCGATGTCATCATGATCGGGGAAATAAGAACCCTGCAAACCATGGACTACGCGGTGGCCTTTGCAGAGACCGGCCACCTGTGTCTTGCGACGCTTCACGCAAATAATGCGAACCAGGCGCTGGATCGCATTATTAACTTCTTCCCGGTGGACAGGCATAAACAGGTGTGGATGGATTTGTCACTGAACCTGCGTGGCATGGTTGCTCAGCAGCTTGTACCGACAATTGATGGTAAGGGTAGACGTGCGGCTATTGAGATCATGATCAATTCACCTCTCGTGTCGGACCTTATCCGGAAGGGCGACGTACATGCACTTAAAGCGGTCATGGCGAAGTCGACAGAGCAAGGCATGCAGACTTTCGACCAGGCATTGTTCAATCTGTACCAGGAAGGTCAGATAACACACGAGGCTGCGCTTGCATCGGCAGATTCTGCCAACGATCTCCGCTTGCTTATCAAGCTCTCGGGTGGTGTTGAACCAGAGAGCTTCAATCCGACCCAGGGACTTTCACTGGAGGGCTCAGAGACAGACTAGGATTTGTCTGGGCCGTCTAGGTGGAATCTGCAAGCCAGGTTTCAAGAATCAATTTGGCCGCTATTGCATCGAGCTGGTCGGGGGTCTCGAACTCTCTTGCTTCGAAGGTTGTAAGTCTTTCATCCATCAATTCGATGCTGATGCCATATCGCCCATTTAAGCGCCTTGAGAACCGGGTAGCGGCTTTTGACATGTCGCTCTCGGTACCATCCATGTTGATGGGTAAGCCGACGACCAGGACGGTTGGCTGCCACTCTTCCACGAGCCGGTCTATCACTAGCCACTGTGGAATGCCGTCTCTTGCCTTCACTACGGCCACAGGCGTTGCGGTGCCCGTAATTTTCTGCCCAACGGCAACTCCGATTTTTGTGGTGCCAAAGTCGAATGCCATCGCCAGCCCAGTCATCCAGACACCTCCTTAATCATCTTGTTACCCGTGTCCCGGGGTGGGAGATATCAGATTCAGGTCGACTCCGATTGACTTAGCTGCTGCCTCAGGTCGTTCGTCAAAGGGCACATTGAAGACGATGTCCTGCAGGTAAGGTATCACCAGCCATACGTCGGCTTGAATTTCGTTCTCAAGTTGGCCTCCGGACCAGCCAGCGTAACCGAGCCCTGCGAGGATGTTGTCTGGCCCTCTTTGTTCGGAGATAGCGTCCAGAATATCTAACGATGTCGTCAAGGCAAGGTTGTCAGCAATGCCGATAGAGCCCTCGAACATGGCTTCTGTTGTATGCAGGAAGAACAATCTGTTCTGGTCAACAGGGCCACTCTCAAGCACTGTGATGTTTGGTGGGCACCGCGCTATTTGATTGCCTAGCAGCGCTGCCAGGTCTGCATCCAGGGTTTTGTTTATCACGAGTCCAAAGGCGCCATTCCTGTTGTGCTCAATCAACAGCGTGACGGTGTGAGAAAAATAGTCACCCTGCATTGTCGGCAGAGAAACCAGTAACTGTCCTGACAATGAAGTGAATTCTGACAATCTAGTAGCTCCGCAGGGAAGAGTTCTTCCTAAACTGCCAGGTTCGAATGATTTCAAGCACATCGGTTGACCGTCGTAGTTCATCCGGGAATGGGGCGTAAGGTGCTGATAGCCGAACTATCCTGACTGCTGCGTCATCCAGAACCTGATGCCCGGATGACTCAAGGAGCTCTACCTCTTTCAAAGAACCGTCCGGCAGGATAGCGACCATTAGGCGCAGTGACCCATACAGTTTGTTCTTTCTCGCTTTCTGCGGGTAGTTAAGGTTACCGACACTTTCGATCTTGCGGCGCCAGGAGTTCAGGTAGAACGCATCTGCACTGGATGCAGTCGATAGGCTGGTTAGTCTTTTTATTCGGGGTCTTTTAGCGTAAATCTGGCGCTGACGGTCGATGCGGGCTTCGAGACTCGCAATCTCAAGCGCTCGTGCCTGGAGCGACTTGTTGTTTTCGAATTCGGCTTTTTGCGGAGCCGTTTCGGCCGCCTCACTATCCACAGTGACATTGTGATCGGTCTTGGCGGTAGTCGTGATAGCTGTTTGCTTTTGCTCAACCGCCTTGTAGGAAGCACTTTGCGGGACGTTCTGGCTGGTTTCGTGGATTTCAGTATCCTGAAACTGAGCCTCTGTTGGCGCGGTCATGAGTGCCTTCTCCTCCAGCGCACCGCTGCCAACCTGGTTAAACTGGGCGAGGAAGTCGGCTTTGTCGGGCCTGCGCTTGGCGCGTTGCTGGGCAAGAGTGACTTCCATTGTGTGAGTTGATGGCTTGCTGGTGACGTAGGTGAAAGTGACGCCGAGTATCAGGGCGGCATGCAGGGCAACCGCCAAAAAGACTGTAAAACTGAGTCGATCACCCGGGCTGACGGTAGCTTCGAGCCGGCTTGGAATGACTGCAGCCATTATCTGGGGAATATCGTCTTAATCAGATTTTCCAAATATCTCACTTTCGATGAACCGCATGTAGTCGCCTGCAATGTCCAGGTCGAAGACAGCGTCTAGTTCCCTGATACAGGTTGGGCAGGTGACGTTGATCTCGGTGAGATAGTCCCCGATGACGTCGATGCCCACAAAGTATAGCCCTTTTTCCTTCAGGACCGGCCCAACCTGCTCGCAGATATAGTGGTCTCGGTCGGTCAGCTCTCGCCCTACTGCTTTGCCGCCAGCCGCGAGATTGCCTCTGGTTTCTCCCTTGGCGGGTACCCGCGCTAACCCAAAGGGTACCGGCTCGCCATTTATCAGCAGAATTCTCGTATCCCCTTCTTTGATCTCTGGAATATAGCGCTGAGCCATGGTTTGTACCTCGCCATGCCGGGTCAGCGTTTCGATGATGACAGACAGGTTATGTTCATCTGCTACGGCCCGAAAAATCGATGCGCCTCCCATCCCGTCCAGAGGCTTGTAGATAACATCTCCATGCTTCTGGTGGAATGACTTAAGCTTTTCCTGATTCCGACTGACCAGGTGAGAAGGGGTGCATTGCGGGAACTGCAATGCAAACAGTTTTTCGTTACAGTCTCTGATACTAGCGGGCCGATTGAGTACCGGAACCCCAGTATTCTCAATTAATTCAAGAAGGTAGGTTGAGTAGATGTACTCCATGTCGAATGGAGGGTCCTTTCGCATTAGAAAGCAGTCGAATTCGGTTGCCTTTGCCGTCCTGCGATCTAGCACATCGAACCATTTGTCCGAATCGTCAAAGAGGCTCACGTCGGACACGAAAACAGAGACCTCCCCGTCTTCGATATAGAGGTCAGCCTGGGTAAAGACGCTGACATGCCAGCCGCGAGCTTGTGCAGCGAGCATCATGGCCAGGGTACTGTCCTTTTTGGGTTTTATAGAGTCGATGGGGTCCATTAGGACGCCGATACGGTAGGTCAAGTTGTCTCCCCGTTGGCTCAGCTCGACATTTTTGTGAGTATCAGGACCCACTGTCAAGACTCGGTGTTATTGCGTTTGGTACCGTCTCCTGAAACGGCCAACATTGTAAACTAACTCACCTCGATTTGTGAGAGAATTCCCTTATGTCTCGGGCACTTATGGATTGAGTTTAACAACTGTGTTACAAAATGTGATGTACCTTACGGGAAGCAATGCACTTTCCGCATGTTCAGCTATTGGCGGATTCCACGAAGCGGCTTATGACACAGTATTAAGGTAGGAACTATGGACGACAATTTTGAAGGCGTGAAAGTGATGGTCATTGATGATTCAAAGACCATCCGCAGAACTGCCGAGACCTTACTGTCCAAAGAAGGATGTGAAGTCATTACAGCGACTGATGGTTTTGATGCGTTAGCCAAGATCGCAGACTCTCAACCTGCCATCATTTTTGTCGACATAATGATGCCTCGCCTCGATGGTTATCAAACCTGCGCGCTGATTAAAAACAACGTTGATTTCCAAAGCACGCCGGTCATCATGTTGTCGAGTAAGGATGGTTTATTCGATCGTGCCAAAGGACGGATTGTGGGATCCGACCAATATCTCACAAAACCGTTCAGCAAGGATGAGCTACTAAGCGCAATTCGTGATCACGTTAAAACGGATTGAAGACCTAGGGCAGGGAGCTTGATAGAGATGTCGAAGATATTGTTAGTTGATGATTCTCCAGCGGAAATCCATCAGTTCAAAGCGATGCTTGAATTGATGGGTCACGAGGTCATTACTGCAGAAAACGGACGAGACGGCGTGACTATGGCCATTGCAGAGCAACCGGATGTTATTCTGATGGATATAGTCATGCCTGACATGAACGGGTTCCAGGCAACAAGGCAGATCGCCAGAGGTACAGATACCAAACACATACCGGTCATTATTGTGAGTAGCAAGAATCAGGAAACCGACAAAGTCTGGGGGCAGCGCCAGGGTGCGAAAGGTTACATAACGAAACCAGTGGATACCAATGAGCTGATTTCCGTCATGCGGGCGTGTCTGTAGCGATGAGTGAATTATCACCATTTGCGATGCTTTCGAGTCTGGCAGACAAGGCAAGGCTCAGTGCGATTGCTTTGCCTTCAGCGCAGGCGACTCAAACGCTCTCGACTGGTCTTGGGTTCAACCTGCTCGGACAAAGATTTGTCACGTCGATGAAAGAAACCTGCGAACTAATGAGAGTTCCTCCGGCAACTCGAGTCCCAGGTGTCAAAAGTTTTGTTATTGGAGTTGGCAACGTCAGGGGCAGGCTGATGGTCGTGGTGGATCTGGCGCTGTTTTTTGGTCAACCATCAACATTGCCCAGAGCGCAGCGTAGAGTGCTGGCTGTTGAGGACGAAGAACATTTACTGGGTTTCATTATTGATGACTCACTTGGAATGCAGCATTTTCCTTCGGATGCCTACTCCGAGGATGCTGGGGACGTCCCGGAGATGTTTGAGAAATTCGTGCAAGGGTCATACGGGGTAGCGGGTGTGCACTGGCCGGTAATGAGCCTCGCCGCGCTTTCTGATGACCCAAGATTAGGAAAGCTGGCTGTCTCACACTAGCGCTGTGTGAAACAACGGGAGAACTGGAGTAAGAGATGGCTGAGGATACAAACACGACAAATATGCTGCGTAGCCCTGTGCTACTGAGCATGATCAGTTTGCTTGTGTTGCTGATAGCGGGATTCAGTGTAAATCTATATGTGCTGAGCGGCACCGGTGGCGGCAGTAATCCGCATGCGCGACATGCCAGCGAAATGCATCTCATTGCACAAGGATTGGCCAACTACGCCTCTGCGGCGGGTAGTGGCAACGTCATAGCCTTTTCATCGCTTGCTCGCGACAAAGATGAATTTGACCGTCTCCTCGATGTTCTCAGAAACGGCGACGGTGCAACAGGACTGCCAGCAGCACCGGCTACTGCTCAGGCCTCGGTGTCCCAGGTGGCGGCGTTATGGGCGGACCTGTCAACAAAAATCGATACGATCATCCAGAAAAAGGGTGCAGTTGACGGGCAGCGCGAGACCAGTGCCGATATTCACATTAATCTTCAATTAATTCAGCAGGAAAACAACAAGATTGTCAGCGCGCTGCTGAGAAATAGCGCAGCAGGCAACGAGATTGTCGTTGCACAAAGGCAGGCGTTGCTCTTAGAAAGAATGGGTCACACGATCGATAAGGTTATTGATCGTGGTTTTGAACAGGTACTGCAAGATCAGTATTCTCGTGACAGTGGGACCTTCCGAGATGTTCTTAGCGAGATCCAGGATGGTGATACTGGACTTGTCATTGCGGCGGTCTCCGATGCTGACGTTCGGTCAAATCTTGAGAGAATTAATGAACTCTTTAAATCTGCTGATAGTGGCGTAAAAGAGGTCCTCATTCAGGCCGGCGAAGTTGCTGAACTGCGCGACGCTGGCACCGCCATCTATGAATCTTCAGCCGATTTATTACCTGCTATTGGCGCTTTATCCGGGTCTTTAGCAAGGACGGAAGGCGGTGCTGGGCTGGCGTCTATGGAGATCGCGTTTGCTCTTCTTGGGATCATACTGGTTGTGTTTGTCATCATTATTGTTCTCATCTATCGGGCCTCTAATTCCAGCGTTAGTGAAAGTACACGACAGAATGAAGACAACCAGGCTGCAATTCTCCAGCTGCTGGATGAGCTAGCGGATCTTGCGGATGGGGACTTAAGAGTCCAGGCAACGGTTACGGAGAGTTTTACAGGGGCGATAGCAGACTCCATCAATTTCTCTATTGACCAAATGCGGGAACTGGTATCGAAGATTAATGAGACATCCGCCAAAGTATCAAATGCTGCTGACCAAACGCAGAGTTCGGTTAGCGCATTGTCTGAAGCGTCGCAGCGACAGGCCGATGAAATTGCCGATGTATCTGAAGCAGTGAATGAAATGGCAGTGTCGATTGATATGGTGTCATCCAACGCGGCGGAATCATCCTCTGTTGCTGAGCGCTCGGTAGACATCGCCAGCAAGGGTGCGGTGGTCGTGCAGAACACGATTGATGGGATGGACAATATTCGTGGGCAGATTCAGGAGACAGCGAAACGGATCAAACGCCTGGGTGAGAGTTCACAGGAAATTGGCGACATTGTAGCGTTGATTAATGATATCGCTGATCAGACCAATATTCTTTCCTTGAATGCGGCTATTCAGGCATCCATGGCTGGTGATGCAGGTAAGGGTTTTGCGGTCGTTGCTGACGAGGTACAGCGACTTGCTGAAAGATCCGGTGCTGCTGCCAAACAAATTTCCGCGCTGGTCAAGACAATTCAAAGCAATACAAATGAAGCGGTAACTTCGATGGAACAGACAACTGCTGAGGTTGTTCAGGGCACACGCCTTGCCCAGGATGCGGGCGTTGCATTGGGTGAAATTGAAGGTGTTTCAAAATCACTTGCAGAAATAATTGAGAACATCTCTGGCGCGGCGAGGCAGCAGGCAGCGTCGGCCGGGAAAATATCGAATACCATGAACAGTATTCAGGAAACTACCACTGCAACGACGGACGGTACAAAGGAAACAGCCACTGCAGTAGGTAACCTTGCTGAAATGGCGAACGAGTTAAGGTCTTCGGTAACTTTCAAGTTACCTGAATAGATAGGTTGTTGGGATGAGCGGAACACAGGGTTATGTAGCGCTGGAGTGGATTCGAGGTGAGCTGAAAAATACGCTCCACGATGCACAAGTAGGGTTGGAGGCCGTTTCTGAGTCGGACGATGCCGCGACCAGCATGCGCACCTGCCTGACTGCTATCCACCAGGTTCATGGGACCCTAAAAATGGTCCAGTTAGAAGGACCGACGCAGATGGCGGCGGAGATGGAACAGGTCGCCCAGTCGCTCATGAACAGCAGTATTACCGAGGTTCGGTTGGCTCAGGAAACCCTGATGCAGGCAATTTTACAGTTACCCGCCTATCTGGACCGGTTACATAGAGAGCAAGAAGATTCCGAGAAAAACTATCTGCCAATGGTGAATAACCTTCGGGCTGTGCGTGGCGAAGAAAGAATCCAGGGTTCAGGTGCAGAACTGGAAGAAGGCGATGGTCCTGATCTTGCTCCCCTGACACAGGCGGCGTCGGGCAAGCTAGTAAACGCTTACGTCCAGGGAGGCGGCGAAGCTAATCTGCCCAAAATCAGGACGCGTTACCAGCAGTGTCTGGGGGAAATTCTCAGGAAAACCCAGGTTCGTAAAAACCTGACGACGATTGCCAAGCTCTTTACGATGCTGGTGCGGTTGTGTGGTGATTCCCCGACCGGGAATCTGGCTGAACTTGGATTGGGGGTAGTGGAAGGTGTGCTGAAGGGCGGGATCAAACTCGATAACCGGACAGCGACACGACTGAAACAAATTGATGAGCACCTGAAGCCTCTCGCGCAGGCAGGACAGCATGGTTTGTCGATGCCGGTAGACGAAGAACTGGCTATCGGATTGATTAAGTTAATTAATGGAAGTAAGAAAGAAACAAAAAGAATATCAGCGTTACGGCAGCGATATGCGAGTGAGGCACCGGAATCGGAAGAATTCGCCATTGGTCCGGACGATGAAACCATGTCCGCCGTTGCTTCAATCCTGATTGAAGAGCTTAACTCCGTCACGGACAGGCTTGATCTTTTTGTTCGCGCGCAGAATCGAAATACAGATGATCTGACTGCCCTGCTGCCAACCCTCGAGCAGATTTCCAGCACAATGATCGTATTGGACAATGCGGAACAACAGGTCGCTGTGGCGAGCCAGATCTCTATCATTAAGGAACTGGAGACAAGCGGTGAGCCGTCCGAAGATGTCTTGCTCAACATGGCGCAAGCTCTAATCGAAATCGGTGTGGAGCTGGGCCAGCTGGTCCTGGGATCGGAAAAAGGACGCGAAGGAGATTCCTTTGCTAATCTGGATGAAGCTCAGGCGGCCGTGATCAGGGAAACCAGAATTGGCCTCGCGGCTGGAAAAGACAGCGTTATAGATTTCATCGCATCAGAGTTCGATCACGCCAAAATCGAAGCGCTGCCGCAATCTTTGAATGCGCTTCGCGGTGGCTTGATGATCGTGAATCAGCTTCAAGCGGGCGATGTTCTTAAAGCGGCGGCTAACTATGTTGCTAATGATCTGCTAAGTGGCAGCCAGACGCCCGAACTAGAACAGATGGACGATCTGGCGGATGCGATTACGTCGGTTGATTACTATCTTGAAAGGCTCCTGGATAACCCGAATGATCCTTATTTGCAGATGCTTGAGGTCGCAGAAACAGCGGTCAAAAAGCTCGGCTACGCGGTTGGGGCGGAAGCGCCTGCGGCAGAGGTTGTAGAAGAAGCGGCAGAGGTTGTAGAAGAAGCGGCGCCGGTTGCAGCGGATTTAGTCGAGGAGGTAATAGAAGAAGTTCTTGAAGAGCCCGTTGAAGTTACCGCGCCCGTATCGGAAACCGAAGATGACGTAATTGACGATGAAATCCTCGAGATCTTCGTTGACGAAGCTGAAGAGGTTTTGGAGACTATTTTAGAGTTCTTACCGATTTGGAAGAGCGAACCCACAAATGAAGAAGCCCTGACTGAAATTCGGCGCGCGTTCCATACGTTAAAGGGCAGTGGTCGAATGGTCGGCGCCACAGTTGTTGGTGAACTGGCTTGGTCAATTGAAAATTTATTGAGCCGCGTGATTGAGAAAACGGTGACCGCGAACCCGGCGGTGATGGACGTTATTACTGAAGCTGTTGGACGGATTCCTGAAGGTGTTACAGCGTTCAAGGAGGGTCAGCAAAACAGGTTCAAGCCCGACGAACTGGCCGCTCTCGCTGATGCGCTAGCAGAAGGTAGAACACCCTCAGCTATTCCGACAACTGACGCATCGGAACCTGAGGCAATAGAAGAATCCTTTGAGCTCGAAGAAATCATTGTTACTGCCAATGTAGACAGCCCTGAGCTTGTTGAAGAAAACAGCCCTGAGCTTGTTGAAGAAAACAGCCCTGAGCTTGTCGAAGAAAACAGCCCTGAGCTTGTTGAAGAAAACAGCCCTGAGCCTGCTGTAGAAAGCCCTGAGTTGGAAGAAATATTTACGATCGAAGCGGAAGAGAAGCTCGAGGTTATTGATGGTTTCGTTACTAATCCACGGGAGGTCAGCAGCGATCTGATCGCCGCCTTCCACACATTGAAAGGCTCTGCTGCGATGGTAGAAATCAGTTCAATATCTACTATTGCGACGCCTCTCGAGCATTTGGCAAACCAGTACCTTGTTCAAAATAAACCCGCGGACCAGCATCTTATTGATGCTGTTCAGGAAGCCGCGAGCCTTATAAGAACGGTCCTGCAGGACATTCCAGGTCATCGTGATTCCGTACCAGGTTCAGATGTATTGATGGGTCGTCTGGCTGTTAGCGCGACCGAAGATCAACCGGCTACAGGTTTTGATTTCCGTGAGATCAAGCTACTGAGTGAACCCAATATTGCAACGGACGGTTGGCAGGATGTCGAGGCCCTGGTTTCTGAGTTGAAGATTGCACAGGAACAGGGGGTTACTCTTAATCAGCCGGACCTTTCTGCACTGATCGCCAGCATCCGTCGAATATACAGTGAGGGGCCTTCGAAGCCGGACGATCAGACGCTGTCGCTAATGAAGCGGGCCCACGATCACCTTGTATTTATGTTCGATGCTCTTGCGTCATCCCAGACTCTAAGATCAGCCGAGGGCGTTATAGCAGCGCTCGATGCAATAGATTTCAATCCGGTTGAAGTAGAGGCCACGCCAGAGGCCACGCCAGAGGCCACGCCAGGGGCTACGCCAGAGGCTACGCCAGAGGCTATTCCAGAAGCCACGCCAGAAGTCCTGATGGCGCCTGAGGTGGAAGGCGCACCGGCGCAGGAACCTCCAGTGGAAGTAGCTACCGGGGTACTAGCGGAACTGCCTGCGGACGATATTGATGACGATATCCTCCCAATATTCCTGGAAGAAACTGAAGAGCTGCTGGAAGAAATTGACCAAAGCATCTTTGCCTGGTCTGAATCCGGATCTCCGGGCGGTAATCTGGACAATTTGCTGAGGCAGTTACATACCATGAAGGGTGGTGCCCGAATGGCGGGTGCAGCCAGCCTTGGTGAATACGCGCATAATGTTGAAACCTTCCTGATTAGGGTTCAGTCCCGACCGGTTGATTTTGATGAGCCTTTCTTTGCGCTGCTCAATTCACAGCAGGATGAGATTACACGTCGGGTTGGGATCTATCAGAAGTTGGCAATCGGATCAGCTTCGCCAGAAGAACTCGAATCACTGAAGACAGCCGTAAGTCCCGAATTGACCAATGGCAGTCCAGCGGATGCAGTTATAGCGCCAGGTGCGAGCATTAAGCAGACAGCGGTGGAAACGCCAGCAGGTGCAACACAAGCGGAGGAGCTCGATGCAACTGCTGTATCTGGCGGGGGTGATGCGGTTGTCCAGTTACCTGCAGATGAAGTCGATGAAGATATCTTGCCGATCTTCCTCGAGGAATCAGATGACCTTGTTGAAGAGCTTGAGACCAGTATTCAAGCCTGGAGTGAATCTCCCGGTAGTATGGATACGCTGGACGTATTACTACGCAACCTGCATACACTGAAGGGTGGGGCTCGCATGGCTGGCCTCAACAGCCTGGGTGAATACGTACACAATTTCGAAACTTTCCTGATCGGAATCCAGAAGAATCCCATTGAGCTGGATGATGAATTCTTTGCGCTGCTAAACAAGCACCAGGATGAAGTCATCAGGCGAGTGGAGGTCTATAAGAAACTATCATCCGGTGCAGCTTCAGAAGAAGACCTGGCATCGTTGAAAAGTGCCCTTAAACCCGCACTGGAAACGGATCCAGTTGAAGCGCTCTACACAGCCACTGATGATTCGGCACCGGCCGAGCCTGGATCGGCAATTGAGGGCACATCCAAGGACAAGAGCGCAGCGAGTGCCAGCCAGGAAATGGTCAGGGTATCCGCTGATTTACTGGAAGAATTAATTGGTCTGGCGGGTGAATCGAGTATTACACGAGGCCGGGTTGAGCAGCAAATTACCGATTTCAGTGAGTATCTCCAGGAAATGGAAGAAACCATTAACCGAATCAGGGTTCAGGTAAGACGACTCGAGATTGAGGCCGATTCAAGAGAAACACTTATTCGTTCCAGGCAGGGTGTGGAGGGTGATTCCGGATTTGATGACCTGGAGATGGACCGATACACAATGCTTCAGGCAATTTCCCGTGTCTTGAGTGAAGGGTCATCGGACATGATGGACCTGAAAGACACGCTGGGTAATAGAATCAGGGATGCAGAAACGCTTCTGCATCAACAGGCGCGCATTAGCGCCGAACTTCAGGAAGGTTTAACCAGAACACGAATGGTACAGTTCTCGCGCCTGATCCCCAGACTGAGAAGAATTGTTAGACAGGTCAGTAGTGAAGTTGGTAAGTCAGTTCGATTCGATGCTTACAATATTGAAGGCGAACTGGATCGGAACGTTCTTGAAAGAATTGTAGCGCCACTGGAACACATGCTCAGAAATTCAGTTGACCATGGTATCGAAGATAAAGAAGCGCGCGTTGCATCCGGTAAACAGGTACAGGGCCGCATCAGTCTGCGATTGTCTCGAGAGGGAGGGTATGTGGTGCTGGCTATCAGTGATGATGGCGGTGGTATCGACGTCAATGCCGTAAGAAATAAAGCTATTGAAAGAGGGCTTATTACAGAGGGACAGGATGTATCAGATTACGAAGTGATGCAGTTCATCATGCACGCTGGTTTTTCCACGGCGCAAAAGCTGACACAGATTTCCGGTCGTGGAGTTGGAATGGATGTTGTTGGTAGCGAGATTAAAGCGCTTGGCGGCAGCGTAGCGATTGATTCTACGCTGGGTGTTGGTACTGAGTTTACAATCCGAATTCCATTCACTGTCTCGATTAACCGCGCCCTGATGGTTGTTGTTAAAGAAGAAACTTATGCGATACCGCTTAACACCATTGAAGGTATTGTCAGGGTAAGCCCCTATGAGCTGGAAGCCTACTATCAGCCGGATGCCCCAATGTTCGAATATGCGGGTCAGCCATACAGGCTTGCCTATATTGGCAAGATGCTGGACAAGGTGGATGACCCAAATTTGACCGGCCAGGTGGTTCCCTTGCCGGTAATCCTTGCCCGAAGCGGTGATCATGCGGTTGCGCTCCAGGTAGACAAGGTGATTGGTTCGAGGGAAGTGGTTGTAAAAACCCTTGGTGCCCATTTCGGTGATGTTGGCGGTATATCGGGAGCGACGGTGCTCGGTGATGGTAGTGTCGTCATTATTCTGGATTGCATGGCATTGGTACGTAGCTACGAAGCGAGTGTTAATGTGCCGACAGATCCGGTCGTTGCAGAAGCGGTTCCGGAACCAGTTAACAAAGTTCGAACAGTGATGATCGTCGATGACTCGGTTACAGTCAGGAAGGTGACCTCACGACTGATGGAAAGGCAGGGTTTTGCAGTTGCCACAGCGAAGGATGGTGTTGATGCGATGAACCAGCTTCAGACTATCAGGCCAGATGTTGTTCTGTTGGATATCGAAATGCCTAGAATGGATGGGTTTGAAGTTCTTCGTAGTGTGCGCCGTGACGAGAACCTAAAAGACCTTCCTATCATCATGATTACCTCCAGGACCGGCGAGAAACACAAGCAGCAGGCGATGGAGCTTGGTGTTAACCAGTACCTGGGGAAACCTTTCCAGGAAGCGAAACTTTTAGCGACTATTGAAGAAGTTATTGCCGGCGCGAAAGCAAAACCTGAGCAGAATTAGACGTGCCTGAACCTGAACAATTGGAAGTCTACATTCTGGAGATGCAGAAGCAGGCAGTTATATTGCCTGGCGATGTGATTGCTGAAATTATTCCTTATGAACCTTTGCAACGTATGGAAGATACCCCGGATTGGTTTTTGGGATTGCTGGGTTGGCGCGGTATCCAAGTCCCGGTGGTCTCTTTTGAAATGATGACGGTTGAGCGAGCCAGTTTTTCCCTTGTGAGTGTCGCCTCGGCAAGCCTTGTCATCGTAAGGGGCGATACTGACCAGGCGCTGTTGCCCTTCTATGCGCTGGTTGCGCAGACCCATCCCGTAGCACACGAAGTCATTGACGAAATGCTCTTAGCAACAGGGGGTATGATAGAGCGAACTGAGATCGCGAAGGTCAGATTCAACAACGATGTTCTTTCAGTACCGAACCTGGGTTACCTACAGGAGGCGCTTCTAAACGCAGTCATTCAGTAGCTCATCCAGTAATGCCGAAACTGCCCCAGACCTGATGAGAAACTGATAATGCAACTATCGGGGCGGTCTCGGCCCGAAGAACACGTTCGCCAAATGTCACAGTATTGAATCCCACCTTTACAGCTTCTTTTTCTTCAGCTTCGCTAAATCCACCTTCAGGGCCGGTTAACAGGCTTACTGAATTGACGATAGATTTCGTGCGCGGGATTGGGGAACTTCCAGGAACTGCGAGTAGCCTAATATCTGCGCTGCTGGTAGCAAGCCAGTCTGATAGATTTGTGGCCGGGTCCAGCACGGGTAAAAGATTAAGGCCGCATTGCTCGCAGGCTGCAATCATCACCTGCCGCCAGTGGGTTTCTCGATGATGAATCACTTTGTGCGCTACAGCGCAGTGATCGCTGATAATGGGGGTAATTCGGGTTATGCCAAGTTCGGTGACCTTCGTTAACACGCTATTCATCGAATCTTTTTTCAGGATGCAAAGCCCAAGCGTGGTCCTGAGTCGGGGCGCCCGGTCGTTTTCATCGTATTTGACCGGTCTAACCTCAACATGATTTTTCCTGATTGATTCGATGGAACAGATGAACTCACCGCCCTTGCCATTGAACACAACGATGCTCTCGGCGGTGGATTTACGAAGCACTCGAGCCAAGTGGTGCCCGGATGCTTCAGGCAATGCAAAAGGTTTCCCCATTTTGATGCTACCTTCGACAAAGAATCTGGGTAGCGTCATGACTAAAGGCCTAGATTTTTCCAGACTTTCATGGTCGGCAGGGATTGGTTCATGGTGTAAAAATGCAGCCCTGGGGCGCCGCCTTGTAACAGGCGCTGGCAGAGGTCGGTCACGACCTCTTCACCAAATGCTTTTAGGGTAGTAGGCTCGGTTTCATAGGCTTGCAGTTGTTTTTCTATCCAACGGGGAATCTCTGCACCACACAGGTCTGAAAACCGTTTGATGCCTTTATAATTGGTGATCGGCATGATCCCGGGAACGATGGGAATCCTGATGCCCGCTTTGTCACACAAATCCCTGAACCGGAAGTAAGCGTCTGCGTTGTAAAAATACTGTGTGATTGCGCTGTTTGCCCCGGCATCGACTTTTTGTTTGAAGAATTTTACTTCTGTGTCGACAGTCGCTGATTCCGGGTGAATTTCAGGGTAGGCGGCAATGTCTATGTGAAAATGTTCACCCGTCAATTGACGAATGAACTCGACCAGTTCGTTTGCGTGGGACATCTTCATGGAACTGCCAACACCTGAGGGGCGATCGCCACGAAGTGCAACAAGGCGCGTAATTCCTGCGGCCTGGTATTCCAGAAGTAACGCCTCGATAATTTCGGGCTTGTCGCCACCAAAGGAAAGGTGAGGCGCGACAACGCTGCCGGTGCCGGCCAGTTCAAGTACCGTCTGCTTTGTCCCATCTTTGGTTGAGCCACCGGCGCCATAGGTAACGGAAAAAAAGTGCGGCGCAAGCCCAGCAAGTCTGGCATGAACCTGTTTTACTTTGGTAACAGCCTCTTCGGTTTTAGGTGCGGAAAACTCAAAGCTGAACAGTTGGGTATCGGTCATCTTTACTTGGCTGCTGCCAGCAGGTCCTTCTTATCCGTCGCTTCCCAGGTAAAGTCTTTATCTTCTCTGCCGAAGTGACCGTAGGCCGCTGTCTTCCTGTAAATGGGGCGTTTTAGATCAAGCATTTCGACAAGGCCTTTGGGCCGGAGTTCAAAATGTTCCCTGACCAGCGCTTCGATTGCAGTTTCATCGATCACGCCAGTGCCAAACGTGTTGACGCTGATGGAAGTTGGCTCGGCAACGCCGATTGCGTAGGACAATTGAATCTCGCAGCGCTTTGCGAGTCCGGCGGCAACAATATTTTTCGCCACATAGCGACCGGCATAAGCTGCGCTCCTGTCGACCTTGGATGGGTCCTTTCCAGAGAAAGCACCACCGCCGTGACGCGCCATACCGCCGTAGGTATCAACAATGATCTTTCGACCCGTCAGGCCACAATCGCCGACGGGACCGCCAATAACGAAGTTGCCGGTTGGGTTGATAAAGTACTTGGTATCGCTGTGAAGCCAGTTTTCTGGCAGCACGGGCTTGATGATTTCTTCCATGACCGCTTCCTGAAGGTCCTTGAGAGAAACATCGGGAGAGTGTTGTGTAGATAATACGACGGCATCAATGGCGACGGGATTGCCATCTGTATCGTACCGGAACGAGATTTGGCTTTTTGCATCAGGGCGCAGGAAAGATAGTTTTCCTGACTTGCGCACTTCCGCCTGTTTTGCAACCAGTAGGTGTGAGTACGTGATAGGTGCTGGCATGAGCACATCGGTTTCATCGGAGGCATAGCCAAACATAAGTCCCTGGTCACCGGCCCCCTGCTCTTTGTTTTCGCCTTCATCGACCCCCATTGCAATATCGGGCGACTGCTTGCCAATGGCGTTGATTATCGCGCAGGAGGCGCCATCGAAACCAACCTCAGAACTGTTGTAGCCAATATCGAGTACTACGGTTCGACAAATGTCTTCAAGGTCTACCCAGGCTTCGGTGGTGATTTCACCAGCGAGTATAACCATACCGGTCTTCACCATGGTTTCGCAGGCAACGCGAGCGTCTTTGTCTTCACTGATGATGGCGTCAAGAATAGCATCGGAAATCTGGTCGGCCATCTTATCCGGGTGGCCCTCTGAAACGGATTCTGAAGTAAAAGTGCTGTTAACTGTCATTGTCTGACCTTGTGTGTTTGCTTGAAAAGTCCGCCATTCTACTTGTCCCGGTAATGGTTTCCCAGCAAGCTCAGGTGATAATCCTTCATCCTGATGATAAATATCACTCAATGCGAGAGTCCTGCCATTGATGATTAGGTAAGCGTAAGAGAGAATACTCGCGAATTTTTATCACCGGTTTTTCTATGAACGGAACCAAGATTGCCAATGCAGTGCGTGCCCTGTCGATGGATGCTGTCCAAAAAGCAGGGAGTGGGCATCCTGGCGCCCCCATGGGTATGGCCGATATTGCCGAAGTCCTGTGGACCGATATTCTGCGCCACAACCCCGCAAATCCAGGTTGGCTGAATCGAGACCGCTTCGTGCTGTCCAATGGCCATGGTTCCATGTTGCTTTATTCCCTGCTTCACCTGACAGGTTATGACCTGTCGATGAACGATCTTCGGAATTTCAGGCAGTTGGGTTCGATAACCGCCGGTCATCCTGAATATGGTGAGACCCCTGGTGTTGAGACGACCACCGGACCGCTGGGTCAGGGCCTTGCCAACGCGGTGGGAATGGCTATTGCGGAACAGGTACTGTCCGCTCGTTTTAACCGCGACGATTTCAATATTATTGATCACTTTACTTACGTCTTCGTCGGTGATGGTTGCCTGATGGAAGGTGTTTCTCATGAAACAGCCTCTCTTGCGGGTACGCTTGGGCTCTCCAAGCTCATCTGTATCTATGATGACAACGGAATATCGATCGACGGCAAGACAGACGGATGGTTTACAGACAACACCCCTGGACGTTTTGAAGCATATGGCTGGCACGTTATTCCTGACGTTGACGGGCATGACCGGGATCTGGTCCAGGCGGCGATTCTAGCGGCACAAAAAGACCAGCGCCCAAGCATCATTTGTTGTAAGACCCAGATTGGATTTGGCTCTCCGAACAAGCAGGGAACCGCCGCAAGTCACGGTTCACCGCTTGGGTTGGATGAAATTGAGCTGACCCGTGAATCTCTTGGCTGGACAGATGCACCCTTTGAAATACCGGAGGATGTCTATGCCGCGTGGGATTGCCGGCAAAAAGGAGCTGATACTGAAAGTGGCTGGCGACAGCGTTTTGCCGAATACAAAGACTCGCATCCTGATCTTGCGTTTGAACTTGAACGCACGATGTCTAGAGCACTGCCTAACAATTGGCATCAGACCATGGAAGCCATAGCGAAAGACATGCAGGGGGATGACCGCACCGTAGCGTCACGTAATGCCTCCGGTGAAGTGATTGCTAAAATTGCCGCCATCCTGCCTGAGCTATTGGGGGGCTCGGCTGATTTATCAGGTTCAAACTGCACTAACTGGCCGGACGTCCGGCCGATGGCGAAGGACAACCCGGATGCTAACTATGTTTATTACGGTGTTCGTGAATTTGGGATGACGGCGATCGGAAACGGCATCGTTTTGCATGGTGGCCTTCGGCCATTTTCTGGGACTTTCCTCATCTTTATGGAATATGCCCGTAACGCGGTGCGCATGTCCGCCTTGATGGGGATACCCAATATTCTTGTCTACACCCATGATTCTATCGGACAGGGCGAGGATGGCCCTACCCACCAGCCTGTCGAACAGCTGGCGAATCTTCGGGGAACCCCGAATATGACAGTGTGGAGGCCCTGCGATACCGTTGAAACAGTTTATGCATGGAAGCATGCCATCGAAAATGATGATGGGCCTACCTCGCTGGTATTTAGTCGTCAGGGATTGCCAACGCAGGACAGGACTGAAGAACAATTCGATAATGTAAGCCGGGGCGCATATGTGTTGTTTGAAACCGATGAAAATCCCGAAAACATCCTGATAGCGACCGGTTCCGAGGTCAGCCTGGCGGTAGAGAGCGCTAAGGTGCTTGGCGCCCAGGGCGTGTCAGTCAGGGTAGTTTCCATGCCCTGTGTCGAGGTGTTTGAACAGCAGGACACAGGCTACCAGGAACAGGTGTTGCCAAACGCGATCCGAAAACGAGTGGCCCTTGAAGCAGCGCACGTTGACTACTGGAGGAAGTGGGTCGGGCTTGATGGAGCGGTTATTGGAATGGAAAGTTTTGGTGCGAGCGCACCCGGTGGTGACCTTTACAGGCATTTTGGATTCACGGTAGAAAATGTTGTCGACAAGGTCAAGGGACTGTCGTAAGCGATGACCATACTGCGCTTTGGGGACCTGGATATTCGCGGCAAGCGTGTGCTGATTCGTGAGGACCTGAACGTACCGGTCGATAATGGCAAGGTAACCAGTGACGCAAGGATTCGGGCAGCCCTGCCGACACTGGAATATGCGGTTAAACAAGGTGCGAAGGTGATGGTTATGTCGCACCTGGGCAGGCCCCAGGAAGGTTTGTCGATCGACCAACAGCCGGAATTGAGTCTGGAACCTGTTGCTTCAAGGGTTTCTGAATTATCAGGTCTGACGGTTAGGCTTGAAACCAGTTACCTGGAGGGGGTTTCTTTCGGTGATGAAGACATCCTTCTGTTTGAAAATATTCGCATCAATGTTGGTGAAAAAAGTAACGATGAAAGCCTCTCCAAAAAACTGGCGTCGTTAGCAGATATCTTTGTGATGGACGCTTTCGGCACAGCGCACAGGGCACAGGCCAGTACTGAGGGCGTAGCTCGTTTTGCGCCAGTTGCCTGCGCGGGACCACTGCTATCCGCGGAATTGTCGGCGCTCGGGAAAGCACTTGCGGACCCGGCACGGCCCATGACAGCGATCGTTGGTGGCAGTAAGGTGTCTACAAAGCTTGAGGTTCTTAACTCACTGGTCGAAAAAGTGGATTCACTGGTGGTGGGCGGCGGCATAGCCAATACTTTCCTGGCCGCAACCGGGATCAACGTTGGTAAATCACTTTGTGAAGTTGGCCTCTCGGGTACGGCGAAACAGCTGCTGGACAGGGTTCATATTCCGTTGCCAACAGATGTGGTCGTTGCGAAGGCGCTATCAGCGGATGCAACGGCTGTGATCAAGTCGGTGCACGAAGTCAAAGCTGACGAGATGATATTGGACATAGGTCCGGATAGTACGGCGGCAATCTGTGAGATGATGGGCAAGGCTGGGACTATCCTGTGGAACGGCCCTGTGGGAGTATTCGAAATATCGCAGTTCGCTGAAGGTACCAAAGCGTTAGCCCTTAGTGTCGCTGAGAGTCAGGCATTTTCATTAGCGGGCGGCGGCGATACCCTCGCAGCAATCGAACAGTTTGGACTCAGCGACAAGATTTCGTATATATCTACCGGTGGTGGTGCATTCCTTGAGTTCGTTGAAGGTAAAACCCTACCGGCAGTAGCCGCCCTTGAAGCAAGGGGCGAGTAACCTAATTAATTTGGAGAGCAGATCATGGCATTAGTAAGCATGCGTCAACTTTTAGATCATGCGGCAGAGCACGATTATGGGGTTCCGGCGTTTAACGTGAATAACCTGGAGCAGATACGCGCCATCATGGAGGGCGCAGAGCAAACAGACAGCCCTGTGATTGTCCAGGCATCGGCTGGTGCACGTAAATATGCTGGCCCAAATTTTCTCAGACATCTGATACTCGCAGCGGTAGAGGAGTTCCCTGACATCCCCGTTGTTATGCACCAGGATCATGGTGCTTCACCTGGTGACTGCCAGAAAAGTATCCAGCTTGGATTCTCGTCGGTGATGATGGATGGCTCGCTGCTCGAAGATCAAAAGACACCCGCCAGCTACGAGTACAACCTTGAGGTCACCCGGCGAACAGTAGAGATGGCGCATGCCTGTGGCGTGACTGTGGAAGGTGAGTTGGGTTGCCTGGGATCATTGGAAACCGGTGAAGCAGGAGAAGAAGACGGTGTGGGTGCAGCTGGTGTCCTGACCATGGACCAGATGCTCACGGACCCGGAGCAGGCGATTGATTTCATCGCACAGACAAATTGCGATGCGCTGGCCATTGCTATTGGTACAAGCCATGGTGCATACAAATTCTCCAGGCCACCAACGGGCGATATTCTGTCAATAGATCTCATCAAGAAGATTCATCAGGCGCTGCCTAATACGCATCTTGTGATGCATGGGTCGAGCAGTGTTCCTCAGGATTGGCTAAAGGTCATTAATGAGAACGGTGGTGAAATACCCGAAACCTACGGCGTTCCTGTTGAAGAGATTCAGCAGGGTATTAAGCATGGCGTACGAAAAGTAAACATCGACACTGATCTCCGGCTGGCGTCTACAGGCGCCACCAGGCGTTTTCTCAGTGAGAACAAGTCTGAATTCGACCCAAGAAAATATCTGGCAGCGTCTCAGGATGCGATGCGAGATATCGTGATTGCTCGATATGAAGCTTTCGGTACTGCAGGTAACGCTTCAAAAATAAAACCAATCACTCTGGATGAAATGTCAGATAGGTATCTCTCTGGTGAGCTAAACCAGAAAGCTATTTGAACGCGTAATGGATATTCTTCCGCGACTGAAAGAGATTGTTGGGGAAGAAAATGTCTCGGATGAAAAAAGCAACCTGGTTGCGTACGGCTTGGATTGGACACGTTTTTTTGAGCCTGACCCAATCGCCATCGTGTTCGTACGAACAACAAAGCAGGTTATCCAGCTTGTTCAATTTGCGAGAACGGCAGGCATTGGGCTTGTCCCGTCTGGCGGACGAACCGGTTTGTCGGGTGGAGCCTGTGCGATCAACAGGGAGGTTGTTGTTTCCTTCGAGAAGATGAACCAGGTCCTCGACTTCAGTTCGGCAGACGCTTCAGTCACCGTCCAGCCAGGTGTTATCACGGCAAACCTGCAGACCTTTGCAAAAGAGAAAGGTCTATTCTACCCCGTTGATTTTGCGTCCAGTGGTTCCAGTCAGATAGGTGGCAATATTGCGACGAACGCCGGCGGCATTCGCGTTCTGCGGTACGGGATGACCAGGCAGCAGGTTTCTGGCTTGAAGGTGGTTACCGGAGCCGGAGAGCTTCTCGAACTCAACAAGGGGCTGACAAAAAACAACACGGGTTACGATCTGCGACACCTCTTTATTGGGAGTGAGGGTACGCTGGGGTTTGTGGTGGAGGCCACTGTCCAGTTGGCCGCAATGCCAGAGAAAGCTACCGTGATGTTGCTAGCCACGTCCAGGATGGAAGATTGCCTTGAAATTCTGACGGCGTTTCGTGAACACATAACCCTCAATGCATTTGAGTTTTTTTCCCACAACGCACTGGAATCTGTAGTCTCGCAAAGTGATCTTGAGTCGCCGTTCGCGACACCGTCTACTTTCTACGTGTTGCTCGAATTTGAGAACCCGGGCGAGCAGGCATTAGCCGATGCGCTGACGGCATTTGAGCGATGTACCAGTCAGGGATGGGTGACGGACGGGATAGTGGCGTCAAGTGAGAGCCAGAATCGATCCCTCTGGCAGTACCGGGAAAGAATTTCAGAATCCATTACGTCTCGAACACCCTACAAGAATGATATCGCGGTCAGGGTAAGCCAGGTTCCTGAATTCTTGCATGAGGTTGAGCAACTGGTAGGCATATCGTACCCGGACTTTGAGATTGTATGGTTCGGACACATTGGTGACGGCAATCTACATCTTAATATCCTCAAGCCAGCAGAAATGTTGACCGTCCAGTTCAAGAAACAATGCGAGCAGGTCAGCGAAAGTGTTCTTGCGGTCGTCCAGGAGTTTGGGGGCAGTGTATCTGCTGAGCACGGAATTGGTTTGATGAAAAAGGGACAGCTTCACTTCAGTCGGAGTGAACAAGAGATAGCGTCCCTGAGGTCGATCAAGACTATATTTGATCCAGACGGAGTTATGAATCCGGGGAAATTGCTCTAGGGTTGAGGATAGGAACTATAACAGGGCTTTTCGATCGAAAGTTTGAGTATCGAATCAGATCGGTTGCCTGCTTGGTTGATGAAAAAGTGGAGCGGTATGGCGATTAGTGGTTAAACACGACCAAGTTTTTTGTTGTTTGTGGCTATTGGCTGACCGGGTGATGAGCGATTAGCCAAGGTGCTTTTCTGTTGGCTTAGGGATCAATGCGCTGGCGTAGTTTCAACCATCAGATAGCGGCAAAGAGATCGTTTTGCGGCCCCGGCCCCGGCCTTTGCCGGCGCCCAGCATCAGGGGGCGCGCGTTGCCTCAGATGCACCAGAATAGTTTGGATCGCGTCCGGATCGGTGCCAGCAGTCTCAGCTCTGCGTTCGATTCTCTGAAGTCGATCTTCTGATGCCATCGTTATGAAGCGAATCTCCCGAACCCATTTCCCATTCCCTGACAGCAATGACCCGAATGCTGCGCGCCGGGGTCATTTTGGCTGATGCGCTGCTTCCCGATATTCTAGTGCTGTGCCTCCAAGGCTGACGATTTTCGGCGAAGTGAGAGACCACTGCGCCGGCACTTCCCCGAGCCTGCCGTAAGCGGCTTTACTGACCAGGATGGTGTTTTCGGTCGCGGTGTCTTCCCCTAGCTTGGAAGCGACATTGACTTCGTCACCGAATATGTCGTGGCTGAAGCGTAGGAAACTCCCGTAGCCGATCCCGAACGAGTAACGGATGTGAGAATCCGAGTCCTCTATCGATTGGTTGTGCGCCTCGAGCTTTTTGCGGATGCCCTCGGCCGCCCTCATTGCATTGAGTGGCTCGGGAAAAGTACAGAGGATGTTGTCCGCCTCTTGCTTGACGAGCGTACCTGCTTCGCGCTTGATGATGGGCAGGGACATTGCGAATCCCTTTTGGATCATTGATAAGAAATGGAGCGTCCCTCGTTTTCGAGTGATGCGCGTGAAACCCGAGCTATCAGTAGCCAGGATTGCGCCCTGGTCTCCGAGTTCCTCCCAGAGTAAACGATCAATTTTGTTAGCGCGATCCGGGTTCGCATTGCGTTCGCTCAACAGGGCGAAAAGATAATCATGGCCTTTTTCGAGCTTCACATGCGGCTCCGTTTTCTCGTCATGTAGTAGTTTGTTGGGATGACACGCCTGGTGGATCGCCATTAGCCGTTTAGCATCCTCTTGCAGAGGATTTTCGAAATATTGAGCAAAAGTGTTGCTGCAACTGCCGGGTCTGAAGAAATAGACTTCCGGAGGGTACCTTCGCTGAGGCTAAGTATCCGACCGTTGTTCACAGCGTATACGTCGGCTGCACGAGGCTGTTCCAGAAGAAATGCCATTTCGCCGAATACGTCGCCGGGTGAGAGAACTCGGATCAGAGTGTCTTCGTCTCGAACTTCCAGATGGCCTTCCAGTACGATGAACATGTTCCGAGCTACGCCACCCTTTTTGAGCACGCGGTCGCCCGCTTGGCACTCGATGATGTTGCTCTTCCCCAGTGCCCGTGCTGCCTCATCTTCGGTAAGTCCGTCCAACGCTGAGAACTGGCTTTCCGTCAGGGGAGCCAGTGCGTTCTGGATCTGGTCGAGATAGGCCCCTGAATCGATTAGCCGTTGGCTCATGATATTTCCGCCCTGGGTAATGAGCCGTTCCACACAAGTGGGGATGCGTGCGTCTTCTCCCCAATCCTTGGTGGCCTCGGCCTTCGGAGAACCGATTCGGCGCAGATACTCGATATCCTCGGTCACCGAAACAATGGGAATGAGGTAGCCGGCTTCGGCGCTGTTTATATTTTTCTTGGAAAATGTGCGCATTCCCTGTCCTACATAGAGACTGAGCAGATGAGGCTCACACGCGCCGAAGACGAGCTGGATTCTATTGGCGCGGATGAACTCCGCGGTGAACTCGCCAAGCTGTTGAAAAATCGGACTGCCCCTCAGCTCCGGTTTTACCATGCCTCGCTCGCCGACGGCCATGGTTTCCGCGGGTAATTCCGCGATGAAAGGTGCGAGCATATAATGTTCTATTAGGTGCTCGGTGAATGGCGCGTCCCCACCCCAGCTCATTCGCGAGGTCGCAACGATTTTGTTGTTCTGGGCAGCGTAGAAAATTCGGGCCGTGGCATCTTCCGGCTCAACTAGAAACTTGCGATCGTGATCGGCGGAGGTCCCGTAGCGCCCCATCTCGGTGACGTAGATATCATATCGAAAGCGATAGACCGCTTCCTTCTCTTCATTTGTCTCGGCTTGGTTTATTCCGTCTCGAATCATGTCGTGAGCATACTGGATAAATTTGCCGTGGGGAAATGGATCCAGAATCAAGTCGGACCACCGGGATGGCTTGCTATTTAGTCAGTGTCGTACTTGCTCGATCTTTGAGAAATGTGGCTTAACTTACTTGTCTTCCTGTGTAGGGGGTTACTCAAAATTGGTCTCTTCTGTCGCAAGAGGTTTTGCCCAAGAGACGGATTCGACAATGGGTGCTGCGTGTGCCGTTCCCGTTTCGCTACCTTTTCGCAACCAATCCAAAGGTCATGAGTCGCGTACTTACCATCGTACATCGCGTGATCAGTACATGAGGATAGGAATTATAACAGGGCTTTTCGATCGAAAGTCTGAGTATCGAACCAGCACGATTGCCTGCTTGTTTGATGAAAGATTGGGGCTGTATGACGAGTAGTGGTTAAACGCTACCAAGTTTTTTGTTGTTTGTGGTTATTGGCTGACCTGGTGATGGACGATTAGCCAACATAATTTTCTGTTGGCGCAGGGATAAATGCGCTGCCTTGGTTTCAACCATCAGCTAGCGGCAAAGAGATCGTTTTGCGGCCCTTGCCTCAGATGCGCCAGAATGGTCTGGATCGTGTCCGGATCGGTGATATCTACGATCACCCGCAGCGTGCCGCCGCACAGCGGCCAGACAGAAATATCGATATCAAATACACGCTTAAGCCGCTCGCCCCGGAGCAGGTTGGGAGCGTATGCCGTACCGAGAAAGTCAGAGGATGAATTGGCGCAGGTTTCACAATTTGCCAGGGACAAGACCTTCTCGATGACATGGGTGCAGAGAATAAAATGGGTCTTCGCCATGTAAATAAAGCAGTGTGAGAAATGTGGCTAATTCTTCTTATATCCGGCCAAGGTCGACCAAGATGTAGCTAGCCGAAAGCCCCGCTTGCAGAAAGAAAACCTGAAATTGCGGCAGGAGTATAAGTCGCCTGGGCCCCAGCGCGTGAATTAGCAATGCGGCTTAACGAAGTAGCTCAAATGCGTTCAATTCATCCAGCGCGCTTAAGGAATTACTGAGCAACGTCCTGCCTAAGGTCTGGCCGCGCTCGTTCTGCAAATCCAGTTCACCTGCAATGCTCACCGCAAAACACATTAGGTACAGCGCGCACACTCGGTAGCGCTCCCGACAACGAGCCAAATCGTAGTCTATGCCGCGTTTTGTTAGCTCGGAGTGGTAGTAGGCTACAAGATCCGCTTCGGCCCGCACGGCGGGCGGCACACTTTGCGTAATGAAGTAGGCAACGTCCTGTTCAGGAGCGGAAGTAGCCACCGACTGCAAATCCACGAACACACATTCGCTGCCGTCGAAGAAGATATTGTCTAAGCGCATATCCCCGTGTGAGATGCAGATCGGGTCTTGGCACATCTCGTTGAGCAATTTCGGTACAAAGTGCGGCATCCGTTCACTGGCAATCTGAGCGCTTCGGGGAATCAATTCAGGAAACATCGCGTTTACCTTTGGCCAACCTATCTGAAAACCGTTGATCTGGCCAGCGCACTGAGCTGGGTTGTTGTGTGAAATCAGGTTTGGGAACTCGGTTGCCAGCCAACTGCTGGCGTGCAGCGCTGCCGCTGCTGAAAGGACCGACTTTGCCTCGGCCAGCGTGCAGCCAGTCACCTGGTCGCCGACAGGCAAATGGCCTAGATCTTCCAGCAGCATGACGAAGTCATCCGTCGCCGAGTCTATCGCCGTATAGAAGCATTGAGGCGACCGCATCTCCAGTTTGTCAGCGATATCCTGATAGAACATGACTTCACGCGCATACATGCCATAGGTGCGAGTAATTTCGCGGTTCGTGGCGTTTGGCGAGGGAAATTTGGCAATCAGTGATTGGGGGTTCTCTGGCGCGGTAGTCAGCAGCAACCGAGTCACCATGGATAGGATTCCGATACCTTCAGCGAAATATGTGACCTCAAAGTTTTCAACCGTAAAGCCCAGCACGTCACTGAGCCAGTCTGCCGATAGCGCGTTAGGTGTAGTGGGGAAGTGAGTCATGTTTTTCCTATTAATCAGTTGATCACATCGAATGCCAAGGGTAAGGCCGTCAGGCCGTGTAACAGAGCATTCGGAGCGAACTTCGGGTTCGCCGCGCCTGGCTGCAGACGAAAATTTTCCAGGCGTTGCAAGATCACCCGAAAACCAATGCGCAACTCCCGGCGCGACAGCGCAGCGCCCAGGCAATGGTGAACCCCTTTGCCAAAGGCTAGGTGGTCGTTCAAGTTGTCGCGCATGATGTCGAACTTCATAGCGTCCGGGAATTGGTCATCGTCCTGGTTGGCTGACGCAAAGCGCGCAAAGCAGATCGCGTTCTCGGGGATCACCACGCCATGCATTATGACCTCTTGAGTCGCGCGTCGAAAACCATGTGCAGACGAGCTGGATACGCGCAGCAGTTCTTCCACAAAGCGACTGATCATCTCAGGGCTGGGGTTGCGACGAATCAGCTCATATTGATCTGGGTGATTGATCAGTAGCCACATGCCTTCTGTTAGCGTACTGGCAGTGGTTTCGTTGCCGGCCACCAATATTTGGTTGAGCATCGACAAGCATTCAGCATTGTTGAGCGGGAGCTCACCATCGAATCTGGCGTTGACCACTTTAGAGAGGATGTCATCTGTCGGTTTGCACCGCCGCTCCTCCAGACGCTCCACAAAGTAGTGCTGGTATTCCACCACGCTGCGGGCCACCGCGCGTGCGCCTTCAACGTTCAACTGCATGCTGAGGTTGGCGATGAAGGTATTGGTCCATTCAAAAAGCTTGGGCAGATCTTCCACGGGTGTGCCGATTTGCGACGCGATCACTCTAAGCGGTAAGCCTGCCGCAAACTCCGAGCGAAATTCGCACTCGCCTCGAGTTATGAATGCATCGATCAGCGCATGGCTCGTCTGCTCCATGAATGGCTCTAGGGATTTCAGATTAGCGGGTGAGAAAGCGCTATCGACGAACTTGCGGTAGCGTCGCTGCAACGGTGGGTCCTGAGTGAGCATGGTGGGCACATTGGGATAGCCGTCGGCCATGATTGCCCGTACCTCCGGGTCTTTTGAGTCGATGGCACGGGTGGATTTACCGTTCATGACGCTGGAAAACGTGGCGTGATCTTTGAGCATGGCAACGACATCGTCATACCGAGAAATGAAATAGATCCCGCTCTCAGGATCCTGAAAGACTGGAGCCTCGTCTCGCAAGCGGCGATTCAGCAGAGCAGGACGGGTCAGAAACTCGGGCTGCAATGGCCGGAGCTCGTGCAATGGACAGCGATCGACATTCGTTTCGTGTGCGTGCTCAGTGGGTTGCATATATGAGCCGCTAGTACTTGATGTACTTGGTAAAGCCGCCGTCGATAACCACGTTCTCGCCAGTTACCCAAGATGATCGGGAACTGGCTAAAAATGCCACTACGTCGGCCACCTCTTCGGCTCTGCCTAGCCTGCCCGACGGTTGCCTCGCGATATTCTCGTCGTAGTAATCGGGTAAGGCTCTCTGAATCTTGTCCCATGAACCACCTTCCACGAAAATCGGTCCCGGAGATACTGTATTCGCACGGATCCCCTCGCTCATGTATTCGTAGGCAAGCTGGCACACATAGTTCACCAGTGCGCCCTTTAAAGCACCATAACTTTGGCTGCCTTTCCCATACGCGTGGTAGTCCAAGGCTGTAATGGTGGAAACCTGAATGAAAGCGCCGGCGCCCGATTGCTTTAAGAAGGGGTAGGCGTTATCCCAAAGTGTCACGGCTGACATGATGTCTACATCAAACTGCCGTTGCCAACCTTCAGGCGTCCGCGGCTGGCTACCCAAGGCGCTTGTGTTGGATACCACCACGTCGATACCACCCATGGTTTCCGCCGCGTGCTTCACCCAGGCAGCGAGCTGTTCCCGGTCTGCAGCATCTACTACCGATCCATAGACCTCACCGAGGGCACGCATTTTCTCTTCTGCCTGTTCAACACCGTCTGTGTGTACTTCCCCACCTAGACGCGGGTCTTCATCTTCAGGTGCCATGTTAGCGGTGCGTGAACAAAATGACACCACGGCGCCTTCGCGCAGAAAAATCTCGCCGATCGCCCGTCCCATTCCGCGCGAGCCACCGGTAATAATAACTCGTTTGCCTTTAAGCCCTAAATCCATAATTTATCCTGATCTCTAGCAAAACCGTTGAACGGTCGGTTGCAGTGCCGCATTACAATCTCTTCTTAAAGCAACCCCATCTGTACTCTCCTCAATAATAGCGTCTACTGAGTTACTAAGCTCGAGGCCAATAAGCGTATTTCTTTTTTCCGTTATAACGCTTGTGGTCGATTAACTCCAGCTATCAGAGGATAGTCAGTTTAAACTGCATTTATCCCGGGTTTCAAAAGTATCCTGATTGGGATTTTTGCGATAAGCCGTGGAATTGGTGGCCGGAGGTGGAATCGAACCACCGACACGGGGATTTTCAATCTGACTGGCCTACCTGTGAGGATCGATAATAGTCACGGATACAGCACGTTTGAAGAGATGCCGCGAATGGTCGGTTGTGGGATTGTTGAGAATTACACCCACTCGTTTCTTTCTAGCATGTTGTTTACAATCTGGCAGCCTTAAAGGGCTGAACAACTTTTTCAAATTTGGCTAGATTTTCACGTTGTGCAATTCGTAGCTCGTAGTCTTTTTGTAGGTTGAACCAAAAGCCTGCGCTCATATTGAAAAACAGACCAAGTCGCAATGACATGTCTGCAGTAATAGCACGTTTGCCATCTATGATGTTCTTGATGGCTGTACGATCCACACCAATGGAACTAGCTAAGGTGCCAGGTTTGATTCCTAGATCATCCAGAAAATCCTCCTTTAGAAGGGCGCCTGGATGTTCTAACTCTATATATTTCTCAGTCATCGTTGTGATTCCTATTTGTGGTAATCTACAAGTTGCACATTGTCTGCATTACCATTCTTCCATCGGAAAATTATACGCCACTGCGTATCTGCCCATATTGCGTAGAATACTCGCAAGTCACCTTCCTTCTTCTCCAATTTGTTGGATGGAGGGACTCTCAAATCATCAATCTTCTCAGCAGCATGAATGTAACGTAAACGACGCAATGCTTTCTTTTGCAAAGAGATGTCAAATCGTTTAACCACTATGCCTTCAAAAATTTGCTCAGTTCGTTTATCTGAAAACGTTCTAATCATGCATGTAGTGTAAAGAACTACAATTTATTCTGTCAATTTCAAACCCACGGTACTGACAAGTTAACTGATCGTCGTTGTTAGAATCGGTGGATGGGTATCGCTAAGTTAACTTTTCTAGATGATGAAATACCATTCAAATATAGCTCAAATCATCACTGCATTTTTCCAAGACGCAAGGGAACATAATCTAAAGAATCGGTAGGTTTCTGCTGATACCAAATGACGACCTAGATTGAAAAAATTGTAGACAGCTGCATGAGTACTCAAGAACCGCTGAGCTAGTAAATCTTCAATATCTCGATGACTAAGGTTGAACCAAAAATAGAGCCAAACTGCGTGTTGAATGACAGAAGGCGGGAAACGATGTCGTTTGTATAGATTTTGCATCCTGGTATGTTGCCAGAGGCTCGATTAACTTGTCAGTACCACTATTTATGTTGTCGTCTGCCTTGAAAAATCGAAGCTTTAAGTTGGCCGCTGTAACACGGGGGCTTCCGCTTGCCTGCCATGAACCAACCGGTACAGCGCTGGTAAAACCACAAGCGTTAACAGGGTCGATGAGATAATCCCACCGATCACAACGGTTGCCAGAGGTCGTTGAACTTCAGAACCAATACCAGTGTTCAGCGCCATAGGAACAAAACCGAGTGAAGCTACAAGCGCCGTCATCAAAACCGGCCGAAGTCGCGCCAACGCACCATCGGCAATGCTTTCATCCAATGAACGGCCGAGCTGCCGGAGGTCACGTATAAAAGAAACCATGACCAGCCCGTTTAGGA
The DNA here is from genome assembly GCA_018665025.1 of Gammaproteobacteria bacterium. Taxonomy (GTDB): domain Bacteria; phylum Pseudomonadota; class Gammaproteobacteria; order Pseudomonadales; family Azotimanducaceae; genus UBA9659. The sequence goes on along the minus strand of JABJED010000398.1, from coordinate 6,339 downwards.
CCGCGATGCCCGATAGTGCGATGAATCCAACTGCAGCAGAAATCGAAAATGGAATATCCCGTATCAACAACGCTGCAATGCCGCCCGTCAGCGCCAGAGGCACTCCAGAGAAGATGATCGCGGTATCCCGAATCGACCCCAGCGCCATGATCAACAACCCCACAATAAACAGCAGAGTGACAGGTACTACGATACTCAACCGAGTCGCTGCTGACTGCAAGTTTTGGTAAGTCCCACCGTACTCTACCCAATAACCAGCGGGGATCTCGACGTTCTGTGCTACTGCACTTTGTACATCACCAACAAACGAGCCGAGATCACGGTCGCGCACATTGGCTGTAACCACCACTCGACGTTTGCCATTCTCCCGATTGATCTGGTTGTAGCCAATCACGAGCTCGGTTTGTGCGAGTTCCCCCAGAGGAACAAAACCCCCACGGTTCACAGGTATTGGCAGATTCAGCAAAGCATCTGGATCACTGCGAAGCCGCTCAGGCAAGCGGACAACAATATCCACTCTCTGATCACCCTCATAAAGCTGCCCTGCTATTGAGCCCCCAATCGCAGTTGCAACAAAACTTTGCAACTCACTCATGCTAAGACCGTACCGCGCTAGCGCCTCGCGGTTCGGTCTGATAGTGAGCACCGGCAAGCCGGTGGCTTGCTCAACCGCAATGTCTGCCGCACCGGGAACCTGATTAATGACCTTTTCTATTTCATCGCCCAGGGCAATTAGTGTATCGAAATCATCGCCAAAGACTTTAATCGCAAGCTCAGCGCGGACCCCTGCGATCAACTCGTTGAAACGCATTTGAATAGGTTGCAAGAATTCATATCGATTACCCGGTATCGGCGTCACCTGCGCTTCCAGTTCAGACACCAACACATTTTTAGATTTCTTAGGGTCTGGCCACTCATGGCGTGGTTTCAAAATGATAAAGTTGTCCGCGACACTCGGTGGCACCGCGTCTGTTGCGACTTCAGCTGTCCCTATCTTGGCAAACACCCGCTCAACTTCTGGTAACTTCGCGATGTCCGCCTCGAGTTGCTCTTGCATTTGAACCGCCTGTTCCAGGGAGGTGCCGGGAATACGCAACGCATGCATAGCAATGTCACCTTCATCCAGGTTGGGTACAAACTCAGTACCCAGGTCTTTTGCAAACCAACCGCAGACCAATACGAGCGCCAGTGCACAGCTCACGACAAGCCATCGAAACTGAAGCGAAGCTGCTAATACCGGGCGATAGAGATATAGCGCGCCACGAACAATGGGGCTCTCCTTTTCTTTTATGGGCTTAGTGAAAAGCAAAGCGACACCGGCAGGCACAAACGTGATCGAGAGAATCATCGCGGACACAAGCGCAATGACAATCGTCATTGCCATGGGATGAAACATTTTCCCTTCGATTCCGGTTAAGGCAAAGATAGGGATGTATACCGCTGTGATGATAAAGACACCAAACAACGCTGGCCGTATCACCTCATGGGTTGCGTCATAGACAATAGTAAGCCGCTCCGATAGTTTTAAGGGTGATCCACCAGCATGGCTGAGTCTTCGTAGACAGTTCTCAACAATAATCACTGCGCCATCCACAATTAGCCCAAAGTCTAGCGCACCGAGACTCATGAGATTGGCGCTCACCTTTGATTGCACCATCCCGGTAACCGTCATCAGCATTGCAATGGGAATCACGGCGGCTGTTAACAAGGCCGCGCGCACATTGCCTAAAAACAAGAACAACACAACGATGACAAGCAAAGCACCTTCGATGAGATTCGTCCTCACTGTCGCCAGGGTTTTGTCGACGAGTGATGTTCTATCGTAGACCGCAGTCGCGACAATCCCCGCAGGCAGACTGGCCTGAACTTCACGCAGCTTTGCAGCAACTGCGCTTGCCACATCCCGACTGTTCTCGCCAATAAGCATAAAGACGGTACTCATGACGACCTCTTTGCCGTTCTGAGTGGCCGCACCGGAGCGAAGTTCTCGTCCCAGTCCAACACTCGCCACATCTCGCACGTGAATAGGCACACCTTGCAAATCTTTGACCACGATCGACCCAATTTCGTCCATATCGTTGGCTTGCCCCGGCACCCGCACTAACCACTGAGCACCGTTGTGCTCGATGAATCCCGCACCCCGGTTTGCGTTGTTTTCTTCAACCGCTAACACAAGGTCCTCATAGCTAACGCTGTAGGCAAGTAGCTTTGTAGGATCTGGCGCAATTAGGATTTCTTTTTTAAACCCACCGATAGGATTGATCTCGGCAACTCCGGGGACTCGTAAAAGCTGAGGCCGAATAATCCAATCATGAACCGTTCGCAAATCCGTAGGGGTGACCAAAGAACCATCTGCGTTGACCGCATTAGCCTCAGAATTTACGGTAAACATGAAAATCTCTCCCAACCCGGTCGCCAAAGGGCCGAGCCTGGGCTCAAGGGATTCTGGCAATGAAGCCGTTGCTGCATTCATCCGCTCGGCTACTTGCTGCCGAGCAAAATAAATATCGGTACCTTCCTCAAAAACGACCGTAATCTGTGAAAGACTATAGCGCGATGTTGACCGGGTATAGACAAGCCGTGGTATGCCCGCCATGATATTTTCGAGCGGAAACGTTACCCTTTGCTCAACCTCTAACGGTGTATAGCCGGGGGCTTGGGTATTCACCACAACCTGTATATTCGTGATGTCAGGCACGGCATCTATGGGTAACCGGGTAAAGTTCCAGAAGCCAAGACCAACGAGAAATAAAACGGCGAAAAAAACCAGGCTCCGTCGCTCAAGCGATGTTTTGATGATAAATTCGAGCATGATTTGTCCTTAGTGGTCGTGCGAAGCGCCGGACTTTTCGATGTCGGCTTTGACGAGATAGCTATTCAAGGTGACGTACCGCGTCCCGATCTCAATCCCGTCCAGTACTTCTATCCACTCCCCATCCTGCCGACCAAGATCCAGCATCCGCACCTCGTACTCCTCATTAATGAGTGCATAAACCACGGTAAAATCTCGAAAACTCTGCAAGCCTGTGCGCTTTACCGCCAGTGGCACTTGATGCTCTGCCACCTGGATCTTGCCCGTAAGATTCGTGCCCGGAATGAGCGCACCGTCGGCATTGTCCAGCACTACACGCGCCAAAACGGATCGGTTAGCTTCCGCTGTGGTGTTCAAAAGCTCAATGACACCCTCCCGCTGCAGGCTGCCTGCCGCCATATCAACCCTGACCCGCTGACCCGGTTTTACCCGAGGTAGATCTGTTGGAAATACGGCGAATTCAGCCCAAACGTCAGATGTATCCATGACGGTAAACAATTCACGGCCTTTCGTTTGCTCACCGGGATTAACTCTTCTCGCCGTAACAACCCCTGCAATTGGTGAGGTAACAGGGTAGGTTTTAAGACTTTCGTTACTCTCGATTTCAGCGAGCTTTTGACCAGCTAGAACCCGGTCACCCACTGATACTCCGACTGATTGCGCTACGCCTTCAAAGCGAGCACTGATCCTACGCACCTTTTCGCTATTGGGTACAACAAAACCGTAGACATTAATCGCCTCGACTACCGTCGCTGGCCCTGCAATCTCAGTCTCGAGCCCAAATGCCTCGGCAACGTCAGAACCAATCTTCGTCCTGCCCTCAAAGTTGTCATATTGCCAACGATGGGATTTGCCTAAATGGCTCGCCTCAATGGTGACGACAAAAGAATGAGGTTCATAGATCACCATATCGCCGCGCAGGAAATTTTCCTGCACAGTGAACCCTATTTCATCTTTTTCATCGCCTAACCGTGTCAGTGTCACATTGAGGGCGACATCATATGGGCGAATGGCTTCACCTCCCTTTGACAACCAGACCCGAAATTCAGGCGGAACGCCTGTTTCAAAGATCGCCAACTCCAATATAAAATCGTCGTCTATTAGCAGGCGGCCACCGTGGGGGCCCTTGGCCGGTTCGGCCTCGATTGTGTCAACCCCAGCTCCGTGAGAATCAAGGTCAGCATCAGCGTTACCGCAGCCTGCAAGTACAATTACTAGCGCCATCAACCAAATTACATTTAGCTTTTTCACGATCATCCTCATTTGTTCGCCGCCATAGACAGCAGTGACGTCCCGGTTAAGCGTTCGATTTCTATTAGGCGTTTGTGAGCATTGATGCTCGTTTCAATTATTGCTGATTGTGCGTCTAGCACCTCTTGCTGTACGGTCTGAAACTCGAAATAGCCATAACGCCCATTGGTGTATGCGCGCTGCGTTTCAGCTAATGCTTGCTCTACTTTAGGTAAGACTTCGTCGCGCAAAACGGTTACACGATGCATGCTGTGCAATAACTCCTGATACAAGGCGAAAACTTGGGTTTCGATACGAATGCGCGCAGCGGTTTGATCGGCGCTCGCCATCGCTAACTTTGCCTGGGCTTCAGCGACGCCACCTTGATTACGGTTATGCCTTGCAAGTGGGATAGTCACACCAAATATAAGGGCCTGATCACCACTTTCCTGAAAACGGCGAATACCTGTATTCAGTTGCCAACTAGGTTTTGCCTCAGACTCTGCCATCGCCAGTTCTGATTCTCGCAGTCTTTGCACACTGGCAAAGCGTACGAAGTCCGGATTCTCGTCAACACGATTAAGAAGTTCTGCAAAACTTACCAGCTCAGGTAGCTGAGAAATATTGCCCTTCGCACTAACAAAATCCAATTTCGAATCTCCCCACTGGGCGGCTAGACGGTGTTTAGCGGTTTTTAGTTCGTGGTCAAAATCTTCCTGGCGGAGGAGAATACGAGCGAGCTGAGCCTCTGCGCGAGCAAGATCCGCCTCTGGCGTTCGACCTGCTCGAACTCGCTCACCGATAGCTTCAAGGGTTTTTTTCGCGAGACTGACGCCGTTTTGAGTTTGAACAAGACGCTCTTGATTGGCCAGGATATCGAGAAACAATCGAGCGGTTTCCGCAACCTCGTCTAGACGGCGTATTTCAGCTTCAGACTCGATCAGGGAAACTCCCGCCGTCGCAACTGCAACCCGCCGATCGCGTTTCCCGCGCTCAAGCAACCAGCTCAGACTAAGTGTCGCCTCGGCACCATCAGCCTTGTTGAAGTCACCTGAGCCGAGTACGTTTTCCACCAAAATGCCCAGTTCTGGATTTGGGCGAAGTTGCGACTGAATCAGCCGTCCTTGCTGGGCATCGATTTGATAGCCAAACGCCACCAAATTTGGATTGCGTTCCAACGTTCTTTCAACAGCATCTTTCAGATTGATCGCCGCACCGTCACTGGCTGCGACTGGCACATGTAAAACGGCAATAATAATGGTCGTCCATAGCCAATACCGCTTAGCGGTACCGAACCTGTCTACAATAGACATCAACTGCTTCTCCCAGCGTCCTTAAAACGCGTTATCCACACACGCAAATCATGGGCAGCCGTTGCCGCTCAGAGATGCAAATAAAGATTGGATTACAGGGAAATAGGGGGAGCGCGTAGTGGCGGTCGCCAGCGAGAAAGCCGCCGGACCCGAGCTGGAGCTCTCAGAAGTGAACGGATGGGCTGATGTAAACCTATGCTCACAATGATTGTTACAAGAGCGCTGGCCATGATAGCTGGAATCAGCCTTGTCCAGATTGAACCAAGCATTTCCTGCGACGAAATGTCAATTACAGCCTTGTGTTCGTGAACATTACTCAGTTGGTGGTGGTGATCCTGATGGTGTTCTGAATCGATCTGGTGTTGATGGGCAGAATGTACGCCAGCGTCTTTTCCATTTTCGTCTACATGAAAGTGCATCCCGCTCGATTGCATAACCAGGAAGCACAGGCAAGCTAGTGTGACGATTGAATTGGATAGGATCTTCATCGCGAAACCTTAACAAATTCCCAGATGCCGAGATACAAAATCCCGCATGCGAATTGAGGTCGAGATTTCCTCGGCAATCCCCCCCTTTTTAACTCGCTGCAAAAGTAGAGGTCAGGCCAACATGGCCAACTTCTGTTTGGGGGTTATAACACCCAGGGCCATATTCGGCCGTTCGTGATTGTAAGTCCATAGCCAGCGAGTCGCAAAGTCTTGTACTTCACTGATCGACGAGAACAGGTGGTGTGCTAACCAGTCATACCTAACCGTCCGATTGAGGATAGGAATTATAACAGGGCTTTTCGATCGAAAGTCTGAGTATCGAACCAGAACGATTGCCTGGTTGTTTGATGAAAGCGTGGAGCGGAATGACGATTAGTGGTTAAACGCTACCAAGTTTTTTGTTGTTTGTGGTTATTGGCTGACCTGGCGATGGGCGATTAGCCAAGGTGCTTTTCTGTCGGCTTAGGGATCAGTGCGCTGGCGTGGTTTTAACCAT
>JABJED010000397.1 GCA_018665025.1 Gammaproteobacteria bacterium | reverse complement strand
GGTGTCAGGTCGTATAGCTTTTGTATCGCCAGGGACGCCCTGGAGCGAGCATTCATCTCCAGCGCTTTACCCAGATTGACGAAGCCAATAACGAACAAGGCTGCCTCAAAGAACTGATGCCGGCTGCCTATTGGTAATAGTTCAGGGTAAAGAATAACCACCATCGAATAAATCCAGGCAGAACCCGTACCAAGCACAATCAAAGTGTCCATCGTGGTGGAAAGATGCCTGGCGGCGCTCAGGGCGCCGCGGAAAAAATGCCCTCCGGCAATCAGCATGCAGGCCAGGGTTGCGATACCAATAGCCACCCAGACAATTGTTACATCGAAAGATGGCAGCATCCCAAACCACATATCGGCCATTAACAGCGAACCACCCGCCAACGCCAAAGAGGATCGAAATAGCGACCTTCTTAGCAGGCCAACGGCTTCATTTTCCTGCGACTCAATCGAATTTTGGTGTAATAACCTGGCGTCATATCCGGCATCGTTCACTGCACGGATCAACGACGAAGCAGGGGTCTCCCCTGTGACTGCAGCTGTTTGACCGGCAAAATTGACTGAGGCTATTTGCACGCCGGGCACATCTTTAAGCGCAGCCTCCACCGTCCGAACACAGCCCGCGCATGACATTCCGTTCACCGACAGAAGGATGGTTTCCTGAGTATCTGGTTTATTCATACCAGCACTATAAACGTTGGAGTAGCTTCAGAGTCCAGTCTGTATTTACAACCCTGATTACACAAATCTAATCGTTAGTGAACGGCGTGGCCCATAGAATCGTCACCACGCCGCGCCACTGAAGGTGTCAGACGGGGTCGGCAATTTTGAGCAATTGCTTGCCTAGGTTCTTACCGGTAAACAAACGATTCAACGTGTCGGGGATGTTTTCAAACCCTTCCTGTAAATCAATCTGGAACTTGAGTTCACCGGACCCTACCCAACCGAGGAGCTCCTCAACTGCGATACCCGCCCGATCCATATAATCAATAACAATGAACCCTTCCATACGGGCGCGCATAATGACGAGGTTCATCAGGTTAACGGGCCCAGGAACCGGCTCGGTTGCATTGTAGGCTGAGATACCACCGCAAAGCACAACCCGCGCTTTCATGTTGATGTGATTGAGTGCTGCCTCAAGAATGTCACCGCCAACATTGTCGAAGAAGATATCGACCTTGTTTGGACAGGTTTCACCAATCCTCTCATCAACATTTTCATTCTTGTAATCGATGACGTCATCGAACCCTAGTTCATCTTTCAGCCACTGGCATTTTTCAGGGCCCCCCGCGATGCCGACGACCCGACAACCTTTGATCTTGGCGATCTGGCCAGCAACGGAACCCGTTGCCCCAGCGGCGCCGGAAACAAGCACGGTCTCGCCCGCTTTAGGCTCACCCAGGTCGAGTAATCCCCAGTATGCAGTCAACCCGGTAATACCCAGAACAGACATCATCATTTCAGGTGAAATGCCATCTGGCACCTTTGACAAGCCCATAGGACCCTGTCCGGGTGCAGCAACTACAAAATCCTGCCAACCTCCAGTCGTCTGCACCAGATCACCCCTGGCGAAATCCGGGTGATTGGTTTCCAGCACCTGGCCGACGGAACCTGCTCGCATCGGCTCACCTAACTGGACGGGCGGAAGATAGCTCTCACGGTCTTCCATCCAGCCACGCTGGGTCGGGTCAAAGGACAGAAACAGGTTTCTGACAAGCACCTCGCCTTCGCCAGGCTCCGGTATTGGATTCTCGGCATATTCAAAATTTTCCTTGTTAACCACACCATGTGGGCGTTTCGCGAGTAACCACTGGCGATTTGTGTTCATAACTGATCCTGATTCGTTAATTTAGGCGGGCAGTATACCCATGATCCAAGGAATTCTACGTTGAGTCATAAAAAACGGTTCATACATCGGGATATTAAAACAACTTCGGGGATCTGCCAGGGGGCAACGAGTTTCTTGCTATGAATGGACAGATGGAAGCGACATCCGATCATCTTGCGCCACCTAATATCGGAGAAAGGATAACTGCTTATCCAGTTAGGTTTAACTTCACAGCTTTGCGAAAAGAAAACCAAACATCATGCAGAAATTTTGCAGGTAAGACCCGGGCACGATGGTGCATAGTTGGCATAGGACACTTTTCTTGACAATTTTGGTAACAACCGTTGCTAATTTTACAAGTCTTTCGCTAAGGTAAAGCAACTCACTACCCGGACAAGACCTATTCGTCTGTCACCCCAAAGGAGCCTAATATGGAAAAAGCATCAGATCTCTTTATTGAATGTCTCGAAGCCGAAGGATGTGAATACGTTTTCGGTATTCCCGGCGAAGAGAACCTCGATTTCCTCGACAGCCTCAGCCGATCGAAGAAAATAAAGCTGGTACTTACTCGACACGAACAGGGCGCAGGTTTTATGGCCTCTGTCTACGGCCGTCTGACCGGCAAGACCGGTGTCTGTGTTTCTACGCTTGGACCTGGCGCGACGAATTTTACCACTGCAGCGGCTTATGCACAGCTGGGTGGCATGCCTATGATGATGATCACCGGTCAGAAGCCCGTAAAGAAATCGAAACAGGGTCGGTTCCAAATTCTCGACGTTGTCGAGATGATGAAGCCGATCACGAAATACGCTACCACGCTGGTAGCTGGCGACAACATTCCCTCGCGTATCCGCGAAGCTTACCGGCTTGCTGAGGAAGAAAAGCCCGGCGCCGTTCATCTCGAGCTGCCGGAAGATATCGCTGACGAACAAACAGATGCGCGCCCCATCCCAAAATCAGCTGTGCGTCGCCCTGTACCAGAAGTAAAGTCCATCGCCATGGCCCTGGAAAAGCTGCACGCCGCAAAATCGCCGATCATCATTATCGGCGCTGGCGGCAATCGAAAAATGACGTCGAAGATGTTGACGCAGTTTATTGACAAAACAGGAATTCCGTTCGTGACCACCCAGCTTGGTAAAGGCGTGGTTGATGAGCGTCATCCGTTGTTCATGGGTTGCGCTGCCCTATCAGCAGGCGACTATGTTCACCGCGCGATCGACGCCGCCGACCTGATCCTGAATATCGGCCATGACGTGATCGAAAAGCCGCCATTTTTCATGAAGCCGGGCGGCACCGAAGTAATACACATTTCATACAACACTGCAGAAGTTGACCCTGTCTACTTCCCGCAAGTTGAGGTGATCGGTGACATCGGAAACGCGGTTTGGGAACTGAATAACGGCGCTAAGAAAGGCTCCGAAGCGGACTGGGACTTTACCCGCATGATGGCTATTCGCGAACATCACGACGCCAACATCCTTGAAGGGGCTGACGACGCGCGCTTCCCTTGCTATCCACAGCATGTCGTCAGAAAGGTCCGCGAAGCACTTCCAGACGACGGCATGATCTGCCTCGACAACGGTGTCTATAAGATCTGGTTCGCCCGAAATTATCGCGCCCACCAGCCCAACACCGTGCTGCTGGATAACGCGCTGGCGACAATGGGCGCCGGCCTGCCATCCGCCATGGCGGCGCATATGGTCTATCCGGACCGCAAGGTTCTGGCGATTTGCGGCGATGGCGGGTTTATGATGAACTCGCAAGAACTGGAAACAGCCGTCCGCGAGAAGATGAACATCGCTGTCCTGGTCCTGAACGATAACTCATTCGGTATGATCCGCTGGAAACAGGCCAATATGGGCTTTGATGATTGGGGCCTTCAATACGGCAACCCGGATTTCGTCAAGTATGTAGAAGCTTATGGCGGCATCGGCCATCGGGTGGAATCGGCCGAGGCGCTGCCCGGGATTCTGAACACCGCGCTTTCCACGCCGGGTGTTCACCTAATCGATTGCCCCGTGGATTATGTAGACAACGACCAGATCCTGAACATCGACATCAAGAAACATTCAGCCTCCATCTAAGTCCGCTGATAGCCGCGAGGGGCCAGCGCGCCCCTCGCCATTTCTGACAACTAACACTTCAAGGAGACCTATCATGTCCACGCTTCAGGCCAAATACCCCTACTATCTGAACAACAAAGCGGTTTACGCCAACGAGGACCTGGAGGTCACCGACAAGTATACCGGTGAAGTCGCCACGCGCTGCGCGCTGGCAGACCCCAAGGCTATTGACGAAGGCATCGCCGGGGCTGTTCGCGCGACGGAACCCATGGCGAAAATGCCATCCTACGAGAAAAAAGCGATCCTGAAACATTGCGTTACCCGCTTTGGTGAACGATTCGACGAACTGGCTATGGCACTCTGCATAGAAGCCGGCAAGCCAATCAATGATGCCGAAGGCGAGGTGACACGCCTGATCGACACGTTCCAGATCGCCGCCGAGGAATCGACCCGTATGCACGGCGAGTTGCAGGCGTTGGATATTTCGCCCCGCGCAAAAGGCTATCAGGGGATGTGGAAACGGGTCCCAATCGGCCCTTGCTCTTTCATCTCGCCCTTTAACTTTCCGCTGAACCTTGCCGCGCACAAGATTGCACCGGCACTGGCCGTCGGTTGCCCATTTGTGATGAAGCCCGCGTCCCGAACACCACTCGGCGCCATCATCATGGGCGAAATTCTAGCAGAGACGGACTTGCCGGAAGGCGCATTCTCTATACTCGCCTGTTCGCGCGACGGCGCTGATCAGTTTACCGTCGATGACCGACTTAAGCTGCTGTCCTTCACCGGCTCTCCCGGTGTTGGTTGGGATTTGAAGGCACGCTGCGGTAAAAAGAAGGTTGTTCTGGAGCTAGGGGGCAACGCCGCTGTTGTAGTAGACGCGGACACCAAGAATCTGGACGACGCTGTCAATCGCATCATCTTTGGTGCCTTCTACCAGTCCGGCCAATCTTGCATCGGCGTTCAGCGAATCATGATCCACGAAGACATTTATGATGTGATGAAGGCAAAGTTAGTCGCCAAAACGATAACGCTGGTCAAAGGTGATCCGAAGATCCGCGAGACCTTCATAGGGCCAATGATCTCGGAGAAAGAAGCATCTCGTCTACACAGTTGGATCGAAGCGGCGGCCTCTGCTGGCGGTAAGATCCTTTGCGGTGGCACCCGCGAAGGTGCGATGCTGGATGCGACGTTAATGGAAAATGTTCCGCTGGACCAGGACCTGTGTGTGGAAGAGGCGTTTGGCCCTGCAGCCGTCCTCCAGAAATTCTCCACCTGGAACGACGCTATCTCGATGGTAAATGACAGCAAATTTGGACTGCAGGCAGGCATCTTCACCCGCGACTTCTACAAAGTGCAGCAGGCATGGGACGAAATGGAAGTTGGCGGCGTCGTGGTCGGAGATGTGCCGTCCTACCGTGTAGACAACATGCCTTATGGCGGCGTGAAAGATTCAGGGATAGGCAGAGAGGGCGTTCTCTTTGCGATGGAAGACATGACTGAAATCCGCAATCTGGTCATCCGCACGCCACCATCATAATCTGCTGACCTTTTGCACAATTGAAAAGCGCAGAACCATGCTTGACGCTTTTCAATTGTGCCTCTCTAAGGAACAGAGTGAATCGGTTAGGTGCCCTGGCCTCGGGTCAAGTTAAGCAGCAAAACAGGCCAGCTAATACAGCGTTCGAACTCGCAGCGAAGATCGCGTGCAACCATACCCTGAACCAATCAGATACGCCTAAACACTGTTCACGCTAGAAGCGCGAATAGCTCACCACTCCAGATCATCAGGAATTGGATAGTCTTTATAGGGATCGTCTTCATCAACGATTTCATTTGAACGGTCATGCAGAAACAACACTGTCTCGGCACTACGCGCTTCAATTTTTCGCGCCACCACTTCTGGCACAAGATCGTATTTATCCCCCGCCAGAACGATTGCCAGGTAACCTTTGTTCAACTGCGTTTTGTTTTCTTCAGAAATATAGATTTTCTTGATCTTGGTCCGATCGTTAAAATTATAAGCAACATTACCGTCCTGACGCTGCGAGTTTGATGCGATCAACTGCTTAACCTGCGCGGCTAAAGCTTTCTCTTTAGCCAACTCATTAAGCCTTTCATTTTTCTGGCGATCTTCATCGAGTTTTTTTAGTCGCGCGGCTTCAACTTCCTCCTTCGCCTCGTCAACATCTATTCCCTTTTTAATACGCAGATCGGAACGCAACGCTCCTTTTTCTGCCTTGCGCACCTGTTTAGCGGTGACAAGGCCAGCTTCTTTTAATTGATCTCTCAGGCTCCCGAGAGGCTTTTTCTTTTTAGACATTTAAACCCCACCACCTATCGACTAAGAGAAACTGAATCATGCAATTGATCATAGTTCTGATAGCCCAGCATCGGCGTCACATATCGCTGCCAGGCCTGATCAAGTTCGGATTGAAGCTCGGCTGAAATCTTCTGTTTCGAATCACCCACCCTGCCCGTCACCACCATTTCCAGCACACCACCAGGCACCAACTCCTGATACTTTTCCTTATGTCGGGACATAAACCCAAAAGTGGCCTGTTCAACCACCTTCTGCTGAAGGATTTTGCTGGGATCAAGTTCCATAAACCGCCCAATTCTTCTGACAGCAGCAGGCAAATTCAACTTCATATCTTCGTAGGCGATATAGAGCACCTGACCGTCGTAATCTGCGCAATGAAAATCAACCAGGTGCTGATAATAATTCAGTCGAAACATGTTCTGCGGGCCGCTACTGCGATCCAGCAGGAAAAACTGTCTCGCCATCATTTCAATGGAAATGACATCAGGGTCAAACAGCACACCTGACCAGAAATTATAATAGGAAACCAATGTGTCTCCAGGGTTCCTGATGATGTTAATCACCTTGCCACCAGGCGGCAACTCAGAGAGCTGCATATGGGATTTGAACAGGTGCGGCGAAAATTTCTGGGGTCTGGACAGGTCATGCCCGAACCGATACCCCATTTCGATCCATGGGAACACTTCACTAATATTGCCGAAACTAACATCGCCCGCCGAACGCAGCCCGTGTGCAATTTGGGCGGCCCAGGTGGTTCCACACTTTGGAAAAGTCGAGATCACAACCTCAGTCGCTTCCATCGGCTCAGCGAGTGCTTGCAAAGCCTGCGCCTCAAAAGGCTGGCTGACGTTCTGTAGCAGTTGCTCTTCTGTTTCAATCATGACGTTATCGTACTCAAGGGAAAAAAGCTTACCTCACCTTGGGCATTGATTAAACCGAGCCTCGAATTATCGGATGGGAAACGAAACATAACTGTTTTCAACATCCTGGCAGACCTCACCATCGTCACACCAAGTGCACCGCTTGCTTGCGCCGAGGAGCGACATCGAGGAATTTTCAAGATTCGGATCAATATTCTGCTGCGCTTACGATACAGAACCAGCGGGTAAAGGAAGCAGCAAAAACAGTTTTACTGAAAGAATCAACTTAATATCAATCCAGAGATTGGGAGGGACGTTGAAATTAGCTATACTCCGCGCCGTCGTGCCATATTTCACGATTTGATAAGCACCCAGGGACGTAGTTAATTGACGGGCAATATATCGGCTTCACAGATCGCGAGAGACTTCGCCTCGCCTTCTTATACTAAAGCACTCTTTCAGTTCGGCAACTCGTTGATACTCTATGTAACATCAGTTTATCTGATGTTCGCATTACTCCCGGTTTCCTATGGCTATGTCCTTGCGATCTCTCTGCTTGCGACTGTGGCTCACGTTCGACTATTCATGATTGGGCACGACTGTGCCCACCAATCTTATTTGCCAAGAAAAGGCTGGCAGAACAAGGCACTTGGTAACTTTATTGGCGTATTGACCAACACCCCTCTCGACTATTGGGGCAGCCAGCATCTGATGCACCACCAGACCGTTGGAAACCTGGATCGAAGGGGTTACGGCGATGTTGTTACACTCACGACCGAAGAATTCAAGGCTACAGCTTTTAGGGGTCGTGTCTGGTACCGGATCGGCCGCAATCCACACATTCTCATGTTCATTTTCGCTCCTATCCATTTTCTCATCATGCAGCGATTCCCCTTTGAACAAAAAAGGGCACCCCGAAAAGTCTGGCTAAGCATCATGGGCACCAATCTCGGAATGGTGATTTATTATGGAGCGTTAATTTCGTTTTTCGGACTGGAATCCGTGCTCCTCGTTTTTGCACCAATATTGCTAATGTCCTCGACCATCGCCGTCTGGCTGTTTTATGTCCAGCACCAATTTGACGAAGCCTATTGGGAGCGAGAGGAAGCGTGGGACTATAAAGATGCAACGCTGAAAGGCAGCTCATTTTATAACCTGCCTCGATGGCTTCACTGGGCGACCGGTAATATCGGCTACCACCATCTGCACCACCTGAATCCAAAGATCCCGAACTACAAGCTGGCCGCCTGCCACTACTCAGACCCAATGCTCCAGCAAGGCAAATCAATTACCTTCTGGGAAAGTTTTCGCCTGGCGAACCTTGCATTGTGGGATGAATCAGCGAGGCGCCTCATTTCTTTTACAGAATTCGATCGAACGAGCGAACCCTCGCGTTAGCGCTGAACATTGTTCAATAGCTGATCCAGCTAAACCGTTGCACGAAAATGCCTGGTAGCAGACAGCGCCCGAAGTTGCTCGGCTGCCTGCTCGGCCGTAATGTCACGCTGCCCTTCTCCCAGCATCTCAAAGCCAACCATAAACTTCCTGACCGTTGCCGACCGCAACAGCGGCGGATAGAAATGCGCATGTAGTTGCCAGTGATCACGGTTGTTATCCATGCCCGCCACGATACCTGGAGCCTGGTGCCATCCCATGGAATACGGGAAACTCGTCTCGAAAAGGTTGTCGTACCTGGTGAGGCAGCGCTTCAGTATATTCGCCAGTGATCGATGCTCACCTGCATCCAATTCGCCTAGATGCCGCACATGCCTGCGTGGCAATAAAAGCAATTCATAAGGCCACAGTGCCCAATAAGGAACGACCGCTAGCCAGTGGTCATTTTCCTCCACTGTACGCGCACCGTCATGCCGTTCCGCGTCGGCATAGTCCAGCAGCATCGGTGAACCATGGTCCAGAAAATAGGCTCGAAGGTTTGAATCTACCTGCGCCGGTTCACTCGGCATATAGTCGCTTGCCCAAACCTGGCCGTGCGGGTGTGGGTTGGAGGAACCCATAATGGCACCCTTGTTTTCGAATAACTGAACCCAGGCATGGCTCTGGACCAATTCAACGTACTGATCTCGCCAGAGCTCTACCACCCCGGTAATCTCATCAACCGTCATCTCTGGCAAGGTCAGGTCATGACGTGGTGAGAAACAAATCACTCGGCATTGTCCTGCCACCGGTTCTGACCGCATCAACTGTCCTTCGCTGGGCCCCTGGGCAATCGCACCGTCTAGCGTCAGGGCCGCGAAGTCATTGTCGAACACATAAGTCGTCGAGTAATCCGGATTGGCCTCACCGCTTGCACGTGTATTGCCCGGGCACAGGTAGCAATCCGGACCATGCCTGAGTCTGTCACCAAGGTCAGGCTCTTCGCGCTTTCCCTGCCAGGGGCGTTTTGTGCGATGTGGCGACACCAGCACCCATTGCTGTAACAGCGGATTAAAACGACGGTGCGGATGATCCACCGGATTGAACTGTATTCCCCCCCCGTTACTCATTGTTGGTGCTCATGATCTCTCGGGCCCCAGGGCCAATCTCCACAGGATAAAATTCTGCGTCATAGCCAATCTCTGCCCGGTAAGCAGTCCCGACAACTTCCGAGAACTGTTCGATGCTAGATGTTTTTATCAACACAAGACCACAACCACCGAAACCGGCCCCCATCATTCGCGCACCCAGAACACCGGGTTGTCGCTGGGCAAGGCCTATTAATGTATCCAATTCATGACCGGTCACTTCATAATCCTGTTGCAGGGAACGATGACTCTCGTTCAGGAGCTTGCCAAATCCTTCGATGTCACCTCTCGACAGTCTGCTTGCCGCCTGAGACACGCGATCATGTTCGCTGACAACATGCCGTACACGCCTGCACAGTATTGGATCGTCAATTCGGTCCAGCGCATCGTTCACGAGATCAATGGGCAACTCGCAGAGAGTGCTTATTCCAAACACTGGCTGCAGAATAGACAGTGCCAGCGCTACTTCCTCGCAGCGTTTATTATAGGCTGACTCGCCCAAGCGACGCTGCTTGCAGCTATTGACGATCAACAAACTGTAATTGCCCAATTCAACTGCATAATAACTGATGGAAAGGTCGCTGCAATCCATCAGCATCGCATGGTTTTCCTTACCCAGCGCAATAGCGCCCTGGTCCATGATGCCGCAGTTGACACCGACAAACTCATTTTCAGCTCGTTGCGCCAACCAGCTCAATGCCTGCCGATTGGCAAAGTTGTCGTCCGAACTGAAATAACCAGTGAATGTCTCGATCAGCACTGCGATGCCCACTTCCAGAGAAGCCGACGAAGACAGGCCACCACCCGGTATATCACCGCCAACAGCCACGTCCAGACCAGGGACCTCGACATTGACCTTGCCGTACTCAACAAACACCCCTTTGACATAATCACCCCAATGGGTCGGTGTGCTTCGCTGCAATGCACCGGCAGGATCGAACTCAACCTTACCGGGCTCGTTGATTGACACCACCCGAATTGTCCCCAGACCGTTAGGTTGCGCTATAATAACCGTGCCGAACTGGACCGCCGCCGGAAAGACCAGGCCGCCACAATAATCGATATGTTCCCCGATCAGGTTAATTCGAGCTGGCGAAAAGAAGCGACGAACGCTAGCCAAATGGTTAAGCGTCCCATAGCTATTTTCGAATAGATCCTGCACTTGTTTCAGTAAATTAACGTGCATACGACTGCATAAGCCCTTTGGTAACCGGATTGTTCTACCATAGGCAGCACTCCGTGCGCTATGAACCATAAGCAATAACGCAGCTAAATGGTATTCCACAGAGTTGACTTTGACCGCAGGCGACGACACATTAGAGTCCTCACACTCTGACTGTGTCTTAAAAATGACCACAACAACTCACAAAACCTTCTGCCGCTATTGCCATGCCTATTGCCCCATGCTGGCTGAGGTCTCCGATGGAAAAGTTCTGTCTGTTAAACCTGATACCGATAACGAGATGTATGGCGGTTATACCTGTATTAAAGGCAGACAGCTGGTCGAGCAAATGTACCAACCGCAACGGATAACGACCTGTAAGGTCAAGAACAGTAAGGGGGAATTCGAAGACATTAACAGCGAGAAAGCCCTCGATGAAATCGCCGAGCGTGTCAGCAAACTCGTTGAAGAACACGGACCTCGTTCTATCGCCACTTATAACGGCACCGTCGCATTCCAGAATTCTGCGCAGCTTGTTTATAGCCGGGAATGGCACAACGCGCTGAAATCACCCTCTTATTATACGAGTGTGACCATCGACCAACCGGCCAAAGTCTTTGTAGGCTCCCGCATGGGCTACTGGACCGCAGGGGGTCATTACTTTCACGACTCCGACGTTGCGATGATTATTGGTAATAATCCACTCGTGTCGCACTACGCACCTCCGGGTGGAGTCCCTTCTGTCAGCCCGTCAGACCAAATTCGCAAAGCAAGAAAGCGCGGGCTCAAACTGATTGCTATTGACCCAAGGGTAACAGAGCTGACGCGTCGCTCAGACATCCACCTGCAAATCAAACCGGGTGAAGACGCCACGTTACTCGCTGGAATGATTAGAGTGATCCTGACTGGGGAACTGCACGATACTGAATTCTGTGAGCAGTTCACCAACGGGCTTGATGAACTTCGAGCCTCTGTTGAAGAGTTTGACCTTGCGACGGTCTCTGCCCGCACTGAAATTCCTGAAGACCTGATCCTTGAAGCTGCGAAAACATTTGCGGCAGGCCCCAGAGGCGTCGCCATCACCGGGACGGGTCCGGAAATGGGCGCCCACCCCAACCTGACACAGCACCTGGCGGCCTCTCTGAACACT
Source organism: Gammaproteobacteria bacterium (assembly GCA_018665025.1). Classification (GTDB taxonomy): domain Bacteria; phylum Pseudomonadota; class Gammaproteobacteria; order Pseudomonadales; family Azotimanducaceae; genus UBA9659. Next base: position 2,665 of record JABJED010000397.1, on the reverse strand, counting down.
ATTTGTGGCCGCTACTACCGTGCGGGGGACACGCACCCCAACCCTGGCTCACTGGCTCCGGAAGCCCCCAAATTTGCCAATGTATTTGAAGCCCCGGTCGCCTGGGGCCGAGGAGATCGCAGCCGCACACACCCTGACCTTGGCGAGCTCGTCTCCCCGACAGGCGTTCGCGAAATGCCTACCTCACAGCTGGCTGATGAGATACTCATGCCCGGTGAAGGCCAAATAAAAGCACTATTCGTTATTGCCGGTAACCCCCTGATGGCATTTCCGGACCAGGAAAAGGCATTTGCGGCGCTGCAGGAGCTCGATCTGCTGGTCTGTATCGACCCTTACATGTCCGCTACTGCAGAAATGGCCGACTATATATTGGCACCAAAACTCACTCTCGAGCGTGAAGACGTCACACTGCTTGCCGACTACTGGTACGAAAAACCCTACAGCCAATACAGCAAGGCCGTAGTAGAAACCGACCACGACGTGATCGAAGAATGGGAATTCTATTGGGGTCTCGCCAAACGAATGGGTTTGGAAGTGACGATTAAAAACAACATCATTCCCAACGACCGAAAACCAACCAAGTTTGAGATACTGCAGGCCATCACGAAAGGCTCACGCGTGGATCTGAGTTTCTTAAGAGACAATCCAGGCGGGCATATCTTTGAAGACTTGAAGGTTGAAGTCCAGCCTGCACCCGAAGGCAGAACTGGCCGACTAAAGCTCTTCCCTGTGGGCGTCGCCGAAGAGTTTCAGGCCCTGAAAGAGAGCGTCGAGACAGAAGAAGATTACAGTCATCAGTTGATTGGGTTTCGTAGCAAATACGTTCTTAATTCGTTTGGTCGAACCCTGCCGGCAATCCTGGCAAAATCAGGTACCACCAACCCCGCACACATCCACCCGGATGACCTGGCGGCAATGAATATTACCGATGACAGTGAAGTCGTGATTCAATCACCTCACGGGTCGATACCGGCCATCGTCAAAGCCAACGACCGAATCAAACCCGGTGTGGTTGCCATGCACCACTGCTGGGGAGTGGCACCCGGACAGCAGGCCCCCGTTCGCGAGGTCGGCTCAAATACCAACCTGCTGGTCAACGGCGAAAAAGAACTCCAGCAGTTTACCGGGATGACACGCTCCAGCGGCATCCCGATCAATATTCATCCAATCTAGTACCTAAGCTGGCAAGAGAGATGTAATGCACAAACAAGTTGCCAGGATCATTACATTGTCTAGTCCGCGGCGAGTCAGGCTGACACACAACCTATGATCAATCGCTTTATTATCGTCGCATTATTATTAGGCCTAGTCTTCGGTAGCATATTCGGCTGGAAAGCCTACCAGCAGAGACAGGTCGCTGAGCAACTTGCGGCGAGGGGACCTTCGAGTGTCACCGTTGCAACCGCCATCGCAACAACAGAAACCTGGGCACACAAAATCAACACGGTTGGCAGTCTTCGTGCAATTCAGGGCGTAGAAGTCAGCGCGGAAGTTTCAGGCGTTGTGGCAGAAATAAGTTTTGTCTCCGGATCGAAAGTCGAAGCCGGTGCTCAACTACTAGAGCTGGATGACACCGCAGAGGCAGCCGAGCTACGCTCACTAGATGCACAACTGGAACTGGCAAAACAGGATTACGAGCGAGCCAGAGGGCTTTCAATAAAGACTTTGCTTTCCCAGGCTCAACTGGACCGGACTAAAAGCGTTCTTGACAGTCTGGAGGCGCGTGCAGAGGAACAACAGGCACTCATTGCCCGCAAGTCAATCCAGGCTCCGTTTAGCGGCGAACTAGGTATTCGTGAAATCAACCTGGGTGAATATCTCTCGCCCGGCACCCCTATCGTGACACTACAGCAACTTGATCCGATTTTTACTGATTTTACTGTACCTGAGCGCTATCTGAGTTCCCTCGCCGTCGACCAGATCATTGAAGTTGAGGTGGCTGCGTTCCCCGCAGAAGTTTTTCAAGGGAAGATAAGCGCGATCAGCCCTAAGGTCGAGTCCAGAACACGAAACATCGAGCTACAGGCCACACTGCAAAACAGCGATACAAGACTTCGTCCAGGAATGTTCGCCCGGGTTGCTGTAATACTGGGGGGCGCGAACAAGGTCGTTACCGTGCCAAGAACCGCGGTCGAGTTCCTGCCATACGGCAATAGTGTCTTTATCGTCAAAGAGGAAGGTGATGCACTGACAGTGCAACGACGGCAGGTCACAACAGGCCGTACCCTTGGCACCCGCGTTGAAATCATCAAGGGAATTAAAAGTGGCGAGCAGGTCGTCAGTGCAGGGCAGTTGAAACTGCGCAACGGGCAACACATACAAATCGACAACTCAGTTGAACTGACGGGTGGAGCCACCCGGGGATGAAAATCACCGACATATTTGTCAACCGACCCGTGTTGGCATCTGTCATTGCACTGCTGATACTACTTGTTGGCTTCAGGTCTATGACGCTGCTGGAACTTCGGGAATACCCCCGCGCCGACAAGGCCGTTATTTCAGTCACTACTGCCTACCCGGGCGCCGACGCTGAGCTCATACAGGGGTTTATTACCACTCCCCTGCAGCGCGCCATCTCGGAAGCGGCAGGAATTGATTACATGGTGTCAAACTCGAACCAGGGCGTTTCCATCATTTCCGCCAGCATGGACTTGAATATTGACCC
>JABJED010000396.1 GCA_018665025.1 Gammaproteobacteria bacterium | reverse complement strand
TTATCGGTTAAAACACTCGACGACAAACCAGGAGGCAACAAAGGGCAGCAAAAAGAAGAAATCTACGCCATAATCTGGCGACCAGGGTGGGTCAATTTTAGATGTAAATCCTGGGTCAGTTTTAAGTGCAAATCAACACTGTGGGGACTCATTTTCTTGTGTCGTCACCTGGTCCCGCATCTGCGACGCGCAGACCGTAGTGATGTTATTATGATTTCATAAATTGCCGCCCAGGCACTAAACCCCGGGTATGGAGTTTACTCTGTCAGTAAAGCAGCACTCGAAGCCATGGCCCACACACTAGCGAGGGAAGAGAAGCCGAATGGTATGCGGGTGAACATGATCGCTCCCGGTTTGGTAGATACCGACATGGGTAGAAAAATTGTCGAGGCGACCGGTGGCGGAACGGATATACGAAAAATGGAAGCCAACATGCCATTTGGCTTTGTTTGCACACCGGATGATATCGCTGCGACTGCCACCCATCTATGTTCGGACGATGGCAGATACATTACCAATCAGCGAATAACAATTACCGGGGACTAGCGAAGTTCTGAAAGCGGCTTGCCTTTTATGTAGGCAATCTACAGGGAAGGTGAACACAATGAAGAGTTCCGCGTTGTCGCAATCAGGTATCAAGATATAACAAGTTCTCGAAATGACGTCACGAATTCTTCAATCTCCATGTCTCCTCGAGCGGCGGCAATGACAAGCCCTTCCAATTCAGACTGATTCATTTTCTCGGCCTTGATGCCGTTAACCTCCAGCGTTACAAGCGCACCAACATAGCCGGTACGTTTGTTGGCATCATTAAAGATGTGCCCTACAGCAAATGTGTAAGCAAATAGAGCTGCGGCGTTGGTGACGTCAGGATCGAATTCGAATCGGAGGTTGTTCTCTATCCGAGACAGAACCGCATCCACAGACATTCCCAGACGAATACCTGGCAATCCGCCATCTCGTATCAGGACATGCTCGTGTAGTTCAAGTACTTGCTGAGAATCGAGCAGCTTCACTTCTTTGCTAGTCTGGTGAGTGCGTCACCATGGGCTTTTAGCACGACAGAAAGCGCCTTTGAGACTTCCTTATCACTGGCTCGTTCAATCTCTAGAAGTCCGGCAGGCGTGTAGTATCCTTCGATCTGGTTGTTCCTGACGAGTGCAATTGTCTGTCCGTTTTCACGTGCTTCCCGGAGAACCGCTGCAGTGGACTTTTTCAAATCAGTAACTGAGACCATTTTCATCTTGCGCATGCGTGAACCCCTTTCTCTATGTTAAGAGCCTTATTGTGAGCCATATTAAGCACATAATAAAGCCTACACTACAAACCCTGGTGTCCACTAATGCTTCTCCAAAAATTTGTTGATTATAGAAACGGGTTATATCTCAGTCTGAAAGGCAAGTATGCTCTCGCAAACCGGCTAAACCGGTTTCCAAGAGAAGCATCTCAAGTCTGCCGTGTACTCAACTCTGCAAGATGCAAGTAGGTCATCGTGGGATCCAACGCTCTCTATGGTTATGAAGTGCTCGCAGGTGTTCACTTTCATTCTGAAATCATCGCAACCGGAGATCTTGATGTTTTGTTAGATACTAGGGAACAGTTGAGGATATCTGTTAACGAAGAATCGCCGCGGTTTATTGAACTACTAAAGAAACCCGATAAGAGTTTTCAGATCAGTGATCGACAAACATTCAGAGCCATAAACGGCGTTCAACCGGATATGAAAGTTGTTGTTATAGCACCCTTCGACGCATCAGAAGAAGAAATAGTAAGACGAGTTAGAAAACGCGCTCCTTGGATTAATCGACAATTGCTATTTCTTTTACAATTCCATCCGCGCACACCCGCGCGAGAATATGTCTCTGGCGAAACACATCGATATCTCGGCAGACAGTATCAACTTAAGGTGACTAAACAAGATCACGACGATGAAACAAAGCCAGTCCGATTGTTTAGAGGATACATCGAAGTTAGATCAATCGATCCCGACCAGCCAGAAATCACTCGTCAGCTAGCCGATGTTTGGTTAAAGGCACGAGCGCACAAGAAATTTTCCGAGCGTCTGGAAATGTGCCTGAAACAATTTCCAAGTTCAGAGGCCTACCGTCCCGCGGGGACTGTTGTACGTCGGATGACGAAACGATGGGGATCGATGACACCTGCCAAGCGACTTAACCTGAATCTTGAACTGATTCGAGCTCCAGTTGCCGCGATCGACTATGTGATTACTCTCGAATTATGTCCCATGAAATATGATAATCATGGTCCTAAATTTAGTGCGTTGCTCGAACGTACCATGCCGGATTGGGAAAGAAGAAAGATGAAGCTTGAAAGAGTTCTTGCATGAGATAAATGTCAAGAAGGTTTTGTGAAGAAACGTCTCCTAAGGACTCGCTTTCTGAATGACTGTATGGACCAATGGACGGCATGGAAACCGACTCACTACCAACTCTGGAAGATCTCCAGGAATATGATCAGCCCACCCTCAAGGCCCTGCACGAGCGCCTATATCCAGGCTATTCCCACCGACTGGCCCGTGTGGAGTCAGGATGAGAGATACTTCAGTCGCAGCGCGCTCTATACCATTTTGAAAAATCCCATGAGGATAGGAATTATAACAGGGCTTTTCGATCGAAAGCCTGAGTATCGAACCAGAACGATTGCCTGGTTGTTTGATGAAAGAGTGGAGCGGAATGACGATTAGTGGTTAAACGCTACCAAGTTTTTTGTTGTTTGTGGTTATTGGCTGACCTGGCGATGGGCGATTAGCCAAGGTGCTTTTCTGTCGGCTTAGGGATCAGTGCGCTGGCGTGGTTTTAACCAT
>JABJED010000395.1 GCA_018665025.1 Gammaproteobacteria bacterium | reverse complement strand
GCTTTGCGGTGTTTGTCATCTGCCAGATGGCAAGGGTATCCCGGGCGTATTTCCGCCATTGAATGAACGGCTGGGACACTGGGCCAACAAAGAAGACGGCCGTACTTATCTTGTTAAAATAGTAACGCAGGGAATGAGCGGCACCATCATTGTCGATGGGCAGAAATTTTCCGGTTATATGCCGGGCGTTGCTATGCAACTTGACCCTGCGCCATTAGCGGTATTGTTAAACTATGTCCTGCTCAAATTTGCGCCTGAAATTGACGTTGAGCCTTATACCGCCAGGGAAATAGAACGTATTCGGAGTATCGTGGTGAGAAACACTAAGGATTTAAGACCTCAGGCCTCAAGTTGAACTCGATGATGGAACTTGCAGCGCACACCATTCCTTTGATGGCGATTTCAATTCAGTTCTTCGCAATCATCTTGTTTATTGAAGCAGCCATTCACAAATCATCGTCTTACCAAGACTTTGTTGGAATCATTTCAGGTTATCGGCTGATACCGATTTCACTGGTCTGGTCAGCGGCTGCCCTTGTTATATTTGTTGAGTTCCTTGCAATTATTAGCTTGCTGCTAATGCTTCCGTTTCTCAAATACCTTGCCGCGGTAATGCTCGTTGGCTACGCAATAGCGATCCAGGTCAATGTGGTCAGGGGCAGAACAGAAATTGATTGTGGATGTGGTGGGCAATCCATGCCCATTAGCCAATCACTGGTTGGTCGTAATCTTGTTATTGCAATTCTTCTTGCGTGGTCGACGAATACTGTTGGGTTTACAGGTCTTGTTGAACTTGGGCTTGCCTACTGGATCCTGGTCGGTGGCACTGTGTTGGGTGCCTGCCTCTTTTACCTATCTTACAACCAACTCTGCTTTAACCAGAGTTTACAAAGTAACCTAACACGGAAGGAACTATGACCACCTGGCTTGTCGTTGCTGTTGTCTTACTCTGGTGTATTGTCATTGCGCTGTCATTGACTGTGTTTGCACTTACCCGGCAGATAGGTGTTCTTTATGAACGTGTGGCCCCGGCGGGGGCACTCATGGTTAACCAAGCGCTAAAAGTGGGTGACAGTGCACCTGAAATCGCAGTTGAAACGCTAACAGGCTCGTCCATTAAGATAGGCGCGCAGGGTAACGGTGCGCTGGTATTCTTTGTGGCGCCTGACTGCCCAATCTGTAAGTCCCTTCTGCCTGTATTTAAATCGTTATCACAGGTTGAGGCTGACTTTGATTTTATTCTTGCCAGTGACGGAGATACTGTTAAGGACCATGAAGCCTATGTTACATCTAACAAGCTTGATGGATTTCCCTATGTCATATCTGAGTTATTAGGCCGCTCCTACGGCGTCGCGAAACTGCCCTATGCTATTTTGATTAGGCCAGATGGCAAGATAGGCTCTATGGGGATTGTAAATTCAAGGGAACATCTTGAAAGTTTGTTCGAGGCCGAGGCGCTTGGGATTGCATCGTTGCAGGATTATCTTAACCCGCCCGACCCTGTTGCTATTTATGACCCTGAAGAACAGAGAAGCTAATGATTGTTAGCCGACATTTTAAAAACGCCCGGCTACTATTGTTCACTTTTTCGATTGCTGCTGCACCTCTGGCGTGGGCTGAATCACTCTACAGTAAGCCGCATGCGAACGAGGCCCGAGTTCACTACATGTTGTACTGCCAGGGATGCCACCTTAGTGATGGGGCGGGGAGTCTCAAGGCTGAAGTCCCTAAGATGAAAGACTATGTTGGAAACTTCCTTAAGATTCCGGAAGGTCGTGAGTATCTTGTTCGTGTTCCGGGTTCAGCCAACGCCCCCATTGGGGATGAAAAATTAGCCAACCTTTTGAACTGGATTCTTCTTACGATGGCAGGAGAGTCGACGCCAAAGGGATTTACGCCCTATACCGGCAAGGAAGTAGGGGTGTTGCGAGCAAAAAGTCTGACCAATGTTGTTACCCTTCGATCGAACCTCATCGAAAAAATCAACAAAACATCAACTGACTTTGATACCCAAGCGATTAGGAAGAGCAAATGACAAGCTGGGCATTTCTTTCGGCCACAGAGTTGGCAGCGAAAATCAGGGATGGGGCGATCAGCTCGATTGCTTTAACCGACTATTTTATTGAACGAATCGAGCGCCTGGATAACGACATTAACGCCGTCGTGGTGAGGACTTTCGAGGGTGCCCGGAGTGCGGCGCTTGCCGCGGATCAGGCGGCTGCAGACGGCAGGTGGTTGGGCCCGTTACATGGGGTGCCGATGACGATAAAGGAATCCTATGTGCTGGCTGGAACACCAACCACCTGGGGTTTAGAGCACTTTCGTCACAACGTTGCAACGAAAGATGGCCTGATTGTTGAGCGGTTCAAGCAAGCAGGCGCGCATTTTCTTGGCAAGACCAACGTGCCGGTCGATCTGGCTGATTTTCAGAGTTACAACCCGATCTATGGAGTAACCGGTAACCCCTGGGATATTACGAGAACCCCTGGCGGCTCTTCAGGTGGTAGCGCGGCGGCCTTAGCGGCTGGCTTTTCGGCCCTCGAGGCGGGATCTGATATTGGCGGCTCGATTCGAAATCCAGCACATTTTTGCGGGGTTTATGGCCATAAACCAACCTATGGTGTGGTGCCGATGCAAGGCCATGAATTGTTGGCAGGGCTACCAGAAGGGGATCTTGCCGTGTGCGGGCCGCTGGCCCGAAGCGCTGCCGACTTAAAGCTCGCACTCTCTATTATGGCGGGTCCTGGCACACGTCAAGCAAGGGGTTGGCAGCTATCGCTGAAGCCAGCCGTCAAACAACAATTGTCTGATTATAAAGTTGTTATTTGGGCAACGGATGACACGGCGCCGGTGGCCGAAGACGTATCAGCGCGGGCCTTAGGGGTTGGTGCCCAACTGGAGGCAGCGGGCGCCACGGTTTCTTATACAGCTCGACCAGAATTTGATGTGGTAGCCGCCCATGAAAATTATCAGACCTTGCTGAATTCGGCGATGACCTCAGGGATGGGCCCTGAGGAAGTTGCTCGCATGCAGCGCCGAGCTGACAGCCTTGATAACGATGACCGTAGTCGTGATGCGCTGATCACTCGTGCGGCAGTACTCTCGCATCGAGACTGGATTCGTGCGAATGGCCGACGCGAAAAAATACGAGCAGCCTGGGATGAGTTTTTTGAAGAGTGGGATATCGTCGTTTGCCCGCAAATGGCCACCACCGCCTTCGTGCACGATCATCAGCCTTTTCGACAGCGCACGGTGGCTGTCGATCAAGCGGACCGCCCTTATTTTGAGCAGTTATTCTGGGCTGGTTTGGCGATTAACGCTTACTTGCCGAGCACGGTTTTCCCTACGGGCCTTTCAGAGGATGGATTACCCATCGGCCTTCAGGCCATGGGTGGACCTTACTGCGACTTTGAAACCATTGAGTTT
>JABJED010000394.1 GCA_018665025.1 Gammaproteobacteria bacterium | reverse complement strand
TCGGGTTTCTTCTCTAAATTTTTCTAACGACATTTTTAACCTATCATCCAAACTTTCAATTTTAACATTGCCTTATTGATTCGCTATTGCTCCGATTTCAAACAAGGTAATTTCTGATCTTGTTCCAACCCGCATTACGGGCCCCCAGGTACCTGTACCCTGGGACACATACAATCTTGACCTGCCGAGCTGATACATTCCGGCAACACGATCAAAGACACGATTTACAACCAAGTTAAATGGAAATATCTGACCATTGTGAGTGTGACCGCTGATCATCAGATCGACGCCTGAAGCTTCAGCAGCTTCAAGCCCATGAGGACGATGGTACAGTAAAATACCGAAAGCCTGTCTATCAACTTCCATTTTGACGAGCTCTTGTTCAACCTGGCGCGCGTCATCATGATCATCAATACCCAAAACCTGAACATCCTCTCGATGATGGATGGCATTGGTACGAAGTACGTTTACACCCAGTGCGCGCATCGTCGCCAGGATCTTATCCAGGTCCTCGTATCGCTCATGGTTACCAATGGTAAAATAAATTGGGCACTCCAGAGTACGAAGCACCGCCAGCTCTTCTTCAGCTACTCCGCTAGCATCAATAAAATCGCCCGTAATGCAGAGAAACTCAGGCTGCAATGCCTGCACCTTACGGATCACTTGCTCAAGAAACGCTTTGCTGCGCGAACCAATGTGTACGTCAGTAATCTGCACAAACCGCAAAGGGCCTGTTAAGAGATTCGAATCAAAAGTGACTTTCTTAACCACGGTAATAAGCGCAAACAGGATACCTACCGAAGAAATGGTCATGGATATTCCGAGTACTATCACCGCTGCAGACCAAACATCGACCAGGCCCAGCAGTACTGCGAATTCGAAAACCAGCAGAGTCATCAACAAAATTGGACTCAGGCCAAGCAAAAAGTCCGCGACATGCCGCAGGCCCCTGGCAAGCGGCCGCTTGACGTCGCGCAGCAACCATCGACTGACTACCTGGCTTGATGCGATCGGAATAAGCAGTAAGCCAGTTACCAGCGGGCTTAGATCAAGCCAATCACACAACCGAAATACCGGATAAACAAACAGGGGGATATGCACAGCCAGGAAAATCACAATAAGGGCGCGCAGTCCCGACGGTCTTCTCTGGAGGTTGTTTGTTGTATCAGCAGAACTCATTCGACCTCGCTGTCATCAACCAGACTGATGACTTTCCAACCCGCATCGGGTCGCCAGTCGTCAGCGCCTGTTACCAGACGTAACCGATCAGACGTATCTATCGCAAACAGGATCACTGCCTTATCGGCATATTTTTCCAAATACTGTTCCAACCCAAATTCCACCGTTAAGCCTGTTTCCTTGGTCACCCAATTGTCACGAAGGTGTCCTAACACCTGATTATGCGTCACGTCCTCTCCAAACAGATGTTTACCCCGCAGGCGCTTGCCGATTCGGTGCTTACCATTTTGTTTACCTTCCGCAGAAGTCGGCAGTTCATAGAGATGCTCAGACCCAAACTCTCGTCTGTAATGCATTGCGGTCAGCACATCAAAGTTGGCGCGACCGGACAGACTGATCAAGTTTCCAATACCTGACAAGTCAAGGTATCGATCCGCGTGGTCTGAGATGGGGTTTCCAAAATAAGTTTCGATTCCGTCCATACGAGCCTGACTGATGTGATCCCAATCGCTATCAGCGATAACTACCCTCACATCATTTACTGCCAGCGTTTGGGCAATCATTCTGCCAACCCTTCCGCCGCCAATAATCAGATATCCCGAAGGTGCCGGGTCACGAACACCGAGAAAACCTGCCAGCGGTTTTGCCGTCAGGCTTTGCAGCACAACAGTGCTGATGATCACCAGAAAGGCAAGCGGTACTAACAGGTTCGCGCCAGGCGCACCTTCCTGCTCTAATCTCAGGGCAAAAATCGCCGCAACCGCAGCACATACGATTCCCCGCGGCCCTATCCAGGCGATAATTGTTTTCTCGCTAAGACTTAAATCACTGCCGATTGATGAAACAAATACCGAAATAGGTCTAGCGATCAAAATGATGCCCGCTACCACGAGCATCGAGGTCCAACCTACAGCGACAAAGCCGGCAAGGTCTATTCGCGCTGCCAGGACAATAAACAAACCGCTGATAAGGAGCAGTGACAGGCTCTCTTTAAAGTCCAGTATGTCATCGACATCAACACCACGTTGGTTCGCAACGATCATGCCAAATATCGTGACGGCAAGCAGCCCGGACTCGTGCAGCATTGTTTCAGACAGCGCAAAGGCAACGAACACCATCAATAAAGTAAAAGGGCTGCGCAGATATTCAGGCAACCAATGCTTTCGCAGGATATGGGACAAGCCGAAGCCAAAGATGATGCCTATGCCAGCGCCGATACCAACAACCTTCAGAAACAGCCCCAGGATATCTATAAAGACGTCGGAACTCTGGGAAGCCATATAAAAGTCAAATGCGAGTACGGCCAACAAAGCCCCTATGGGGTCTATGATAATTCCCTCCCATCGCAGGATATCGGCAACCCGCTTCACAGGCCGCACCGTGCGTAGCATCGGGACAATAACCGTCGGCCCGGTCACCACGACCATAGCGCCAAAAAGAAATGCCATGTCATAGTCGAAGCCGATCGCCAGGTGTGCAATCACGCTGGTAATCACCCAGGTTATCAGCGCACCAATAGTTACCAGGTTCCTAACCGTGGAACCAATTTCCTTCAACTCTGACAGCTTGAGCGTAAGTGCGCCTTCAAAAAGAATAACGGCAACGGACAAGGAAATAATCGGAAACAGCAGATCACCGAACAAAGCATCCGGGTCCAGTAACCCGGCCACGGGACCGACCAGAATGCCAAAAATCAACAGGAACAGAATGGCTGGCAACCTGACTCGCCAGGCTGCCCATTGAGCCACCGCCGCGAGTAAACCGATTCCGGCAAGGGCAAGTAAAGGAGAAATACCAGGGCTTTCAATCACAACAAAAACTACCTTAGTGAACTTCCGAGAATATCCCGGGCGATGATGTGGCGTTGCACTTCTGAGGGTCCCTCACCAATCCGGCGGATTCTCATCTCTCGATACCAACGTTCAAATGGAAAGTCCTTCGTTACACCATAACCTCCATGGATCTGCATCGACCTGTCCACGACTCTCGATGCACCTTCTGTAGAAACCAGTTTCGCCATCGCAGCCTGTTTCCTGAACGGCTCACCCCTGTCTGCAAGGTCTGCAGCCTCAAGCGTTGCCCATTTGGCCTGCTGGATATCTATTTCATTATCGACCAGCATCCACTGGATCGACTGACGGGAGGATAAAGGCGCACCAAACGTCTCGCGAATTTTTGAGTATTCCAATGCCATTTCGTGCGCTTTAATAGCGACGCCAATGCACCCGGCACTATAAGGGATACGTTGCCTGGACAAACGGTCATTTGCGATGGCAAAGCCTTTGTTAACCTCACCCAGCACATTCGCATGCGGCACCCGCATGTCTTCGAATTGCAACTCGGTCGCATAATGTGCGGAGCGCAGCGTGTGCACAATACGCCGGACATGAAACCCAGGAGTATCTGTGTCCACAATGAAACAAGTAACTCCTCCCCGCCCCTTGTCCGGCGATGTTCTCGCAAAAACCAAACCAAAGTCAGCACGGTCCGCACCTGAAATAAATATTTTTGACCCATTGATAACCCAGTCATCGCCGTCCCGGACAGCGCGGGTCTGAATCGCCCGTGCCGGATCGGACCCGCCGGATGGCTCGGTCAATCCGAAAAACCCTCGCTTCTCGCCACGCAGGGTCGGATAAAGGTAGTTTTCTTTCTGGGCGTCACTGGATTCAAACAACTGTGCAAGACCAGCACCACCAAAAACCCCATAGCAAGGAGCATACAAACCAGCACGGTGCTGGGATATTTCCATCGAAATCAAGGCCTGGGTCACCATGTCGAGATCCGGCCCACCATATTCCTTCGGAATTCCTAATCCAAAGAGCCCCATATCCTGCACTATCGCCTTTAGCCGACTCGAATCTTCTTCCGGTAGCTGGTCCGTATCGGGGTCAAGGTTAATTTCAAGGGGCACTATTTCTTCGCGCACAAATCGGCGAACCATCCGCACGACCATGTCCTGTTCCTGGGTGAGTTGCAGTTGCAACGTTAGCTCCCTTCTTTTGTGTTTATTGGCATTTTTGTCGTCGCTGTTATGGACAATCGTCCCAATCCAGCGGTTTCCTGTGCTGTATTTTCTGCTGGATAGGACCCATGATCCGAAAAGTGAACCATTAGCAACTCCCGGCAACGTGTCCGATAAGCCATATTTACCTCTAACCTGAAAAACGGCCACCTGCCCAGCCAGTTAGCCAACTCTCCTTTCAAGCCAAACAAGCTTCGCCCCCCGGCAAACCCAATATAAACAACCTCATGATTCTCGTTCGCAAGTTGAAACACGCCTAGTTGACCAGGCAGGCTGGCTACTAACTCAGGATCCAGCGTCAACCAGGGTTTTTCGAGTCGAACGCCCATTTTTCATCACATAAGTGTCTTAGAGACAGGGACGTTAACAGAGCAGTTATTAGATTGAAAACGCAATTCCAGGCAGTATCCACAGGGGTTATTCCCCTTTACAACGCACGCCAGACACACGACTAGGGTAGCCCTAATTAGAGGGTTCTGTGGGTCAATGAGAATAGGTACTGTGGGGGATCTATCATTGGTGTGCCCTACTGTCGTGCAAGTATCTTTGAGGACACTGCGTGGCCCATTAGGTCTTACCTGTCCCCAAAGATAGTGAGGGCCGGGCTGACCGGTGGTTGGTCCGA
>JABJED010000067.1 GCA_018665025.1 Gammaproteobacteria bacterium | reverse complement strand
GTACGCCCCCGCTAAGGGCTTTTGGTACGCCCCCGCTAAGGGCTTCTTTTACGCCCCCGCTAAGGGCTTTTGGTACGCCCCCGCTAAGGGCTTCTTTTACGCCCCCGCTAAGGGCTTTTGGTACGCCTCCGCTAAGGGCTTTTTTCAAACTATCGATGAATCGCATATTCTCTTCTGGCAGCCCGATCGTCACTCTGAGGTGATTCGGCATGCCGTAAACGCCAATAGGCCGGACAATGACGCCTTCTCGCAACAGGCTCTCATACATTGGCATCGCATCACGCCCAAAGTCGATCGTTAGAAAATTACCGACCGAGGGAATGTAACCCAGCCCAAGCTGGTCACAGGCATCCGTTAGCATTTTCATGCCTTCATTATTAACCCGGATCGATTCCTGAAGGTGGGCTTCGTCATCCAACGCGACCAGCGCCGCGGCAAGGGACATGGCATTCACATTAAAAGGCTGCCGAACTCTGTTCATCAGGTCAGCGATATCCGGGTGACTGACGGAATACCCTATCCTCAGCCCCGCAAGCCCATAAGCCTTGGAAAAGGTTCGGGTCACAATCAGGTTGGGATAGTCGCCGACAAGCTCAAGCCCGTTGGGATAGTCAGGCTCAGCAACATACTCGGCGTAGGCTTCATCCAGGACAACCAGGACTTCTTCTGGCACGGCATCAAGGAAACTGAGCAGACTTTGCTTGCTCACCCAGGTACCGGTCGGGTTGTTGGGGTTGGCAATAAAGACAATCCTGGTTCGGTCACTGATAGCCGCCAGCGTTGCTTTAAGATCCTGACCGTAGTCGATTGCCGGTATGACGGTCAACTCGGCGCCAAGCGATTTGGTCACCAGCGGATAGACGACAAAGGAATGCTCCGATACGATTGATTCGAGCCCAGGCCCCAGAAACACCCTGGCAACCAACTCAAGTACATCATTTGAACCATTGCCCACGGTGACCATGGCGGGATCAATACCAAGCCTGGCCTGCAACTTATCCTTTAACTGGTAGGCACTTCCATCCGGGTAGCGCGCCAGTTCCGCCAGCTGGCCGGAAATACTCGCTGTGACAACCGGTGAAGGCCCCAGCGGGTTTTCATTGCTGGCGAGTTTGATGATGTCGGCGATCCCGAGTTCCCGCTCAAGCTCTTCAACAGGCTTTCCAGGTTGATAAGGGGACAGCTCAGTAATACCTGGCTGCGCCAGTTTTAGAAAATCGACCATTTAGCTAGTTCCCGTCCCTAACATCGTGTTCTGCACCATTAAAATACGCCTCTCAAATAATGTTAGTTAACAAATCAGTCACCTGACGGGAAATAGCCACCGCGGTGCATTTAGCTCGAACAAGAACCCGTTGAGAGCCTTCCTATCTTGAGTGGCTAATAGCTCGCGGGTAGCTGCCCAGCAGCTTGACTTCGAGTGCATCGGAATCAATTTCGCCAAGGACAGTTTGAATCAGCTCATCATCCTTGTGCCCATCGAAATCAATGAAGAAGACGTATGACCACATGCCGGTGCGGGAAGGACGCGTTTCGATAGAAGTCAGCGAAACACCATGCCTGTGAAACGGTTCCAGCAGCTTATACAAGGCCCCGGGCTGGTTGTGCGTGGAGACAACGATCGAAGTCTTGTCGTTACCACTGGGTCCAATGTCTTCGCGTCCTACGACGATAAAACGCGTGGTGTTATCTGACTCGTCTTCAATCTGACGAGACAGAATATCCAGGCCATAGATTTCTGCGGCCATTTCACCTGCGATAGCGGCAGCATCTTTTTCTTCCGCGACCCTTCTGGCAGCCTCGGCATTACTGGAAGCAGTCAGTCGCTCCACGCTCGGGTAATGGCCATTCAGCCAACGGCGACATTGACCAAGTGTTTGCTGATGAGAGTAGATTCGTTTTATTTCACCGGTGGCTTCGGGCGATACCATCAGGTGATGGTGAACCCTGATCTCTACCTCACCACAAATACGCAGATTAGAATCAAGAAAGTTGTCCAGGGTGTGGTTAATCACGCCTTCCGTTGAATTTTCCACCGGTACAACGCCGTAATGACAAGATTCAGAAGTGACTTCCCGGAAAACATCGTCAACCGTTACCAATGGTATGCCTACGACAGAGTCGCCGAACTGCTTGAGTGTCGCCATCTGGGTAAAAGTGCCTTGAGGACCGAGGTATGCCACCTTTAATGGTTCTTCAAGCGCCAGGCAAGCAGACATGATCTGTCGATAAACCTGTGTGATTTTCTCACTGGACAGTGGGCCCTGGTTGAGCTCGGACATTCTGCGCAAGACCTGGGCTTCACGTTCCGGGCGGTAGAACACCGGGGCCTCACCGCCGGATTCCCGGAGTTTTACCTCTGCAACATCCAGCGCGCAGCGCGCACGTTCGTTCAGCTTCTTCAGTAATTCGGTGTCGAGCTGATCGATCCGGTTGCGCAGATCATCAAGGCTGGTTGTTTTGTCGGAATCAGTCATTTTTGGAGTCGGAGTAAAGTCCCGGAGT
>JABJED010000393.1 GCA_018665025.1 Gammaproteobacteria bacterium | reverse complement strand
TATTCGCGGTTAACAGGGCTACCTGAACTTCAGGTGATCCTGTGTCGTTCTCTGATGTGCCGAAATCTTTAACGATTTCAGCCTTTCTTTCGACTGATAAAGCCACTAGTTTTTCTCCAGTTTAATATGCCCTGGCCCTAACCCAATCACTGGATATTCGGCCGTTAAACAATCAGGTATATCCACGCATATTTATAGATGACCTGCTTTTCTTATTTCGCCAATATGCTTTCCTGCATATTGGCGAGTAGTCACGGGCCTTGGCCCGCTCGCGCCAGAACAAATCACTTCGCAATTTGTTCTGCGGGTTCTGCCATCGCTGGCGGAACTCTCGCCATCGAGAGTATTGGTTATCCAAACCTCTCGATAGAAAAATGTGTTGTTCGACTAGCTTAATTAGTAACGACTAATCGTCTTGGTGCTATCCGTCCATCATCCATAACCTCACCAACCCCAATGAACTCTTCATTGGGATCGTCAGACTCTGAAAAAATACTTACCCATCCTGTGGTCGGTGCATTCGCAATCTGAACTGGCTGTCCCTGCTTGATATAGGAAGCCGTAACTTCTGTCAGCTCAACTTGCGGCCAATCCTGAACAGCTGAGCTCACTGGCTGTAATTTTGCATCCAGCTGAGCTTTGTCTTCTGCCAATGCTTCAAGCTGTTCCATAGAGACGGTCTCATCAACCGTGTACGGTCCAGCTGCCAGTCGACGCAGTTCCACCACGTGAGCGCCGCAACCGAGCTCCAGCCCTATATCTTCTGCCAGCGTTCTGACATATGTTCCTTTAGTACAATGCACATCAACCGTTATTTCGTCCTGATGGCGTTCCAGGACAGCCAGTTCGTGAATCGTCACCTGGCGCGACTTGCGTTCGATTTCTATTCCCTGACGAGCAAGCTTGTAAAGTGGTTGTCCATTCACCTTTAACGCCGAGAACATCGATGGAATCTGACTGATCTCTCCTCGATAGTTTTCAAGGACACTTTCAAGTTTGGAGTCGCTGATCTCAGGAACAGCCCTCGTTTCAAGGACCTTACCGTCTGCATCTCCAGAGTCCGTGATAACTCCCAGTTTGAACGTAGCCTGATAGCGTTTATCAGCATCGAGCAAGAACTGGGAGAACTTGGTGGCTTCACCGAAACAAAGAGGCAGAACGCCAGTCGCAAGCGGGTCCAGGGACCCTGTATGCCCAGCCTTACAGGCATCAAATAGCCGCTTCACAATCTGCAGCGCGGTATTAGACGTTATCCCCGCAGGTTTGTCCAGCAACAATATCCCACTGATATTCCTGCCTTTTCTTCCTCGTCTACTCATCCGTCTGACTCGGATCACGCTGACTTTCATCCTGCGAGAGCGCCTTATTTATCGCTTTATTCATGCGAGCGCCACTTTCGATCGTATTATCGTAATGAAAACGTAGCTTGGGGGTTGTACGGGTACTCAGTACTTTCGCTAGCTGTGAGCGCAGGAAGCCACTTGCTTCGTTGAGTACTTCCTCGACTATCTCGGTGTTTTCAGATGGCAGTACTGTGAAATAGATGTCAGAGAAAGCTAAATCACGGCTAACCGTGGCCTCATTGATGGTAACCATTCCAATCCGTGGGTCTTTGATTTCACGCTGAACAAGCACCGCTACTTCGCGCTGAATGAGGTCGCCAATCTTACGACCTCGGCTGGATTCTTTTGGCATCGCTATCGACCCTTAAAGTTCCCGGGCAACTTCTCGAGTATCGAACACTTCGATCTGGTCACCTTTTTTCACGTCATTGTAGTTTTTGACGCCAATACCACACTCAGTTCCACTCGAAACGCTCTGTACTTCGTCTTTAAAGCGCCTCAGTGATTCGAGCTCACCTTCGTAAATCACCACATTGTCCCGTAGAACACGAATCTGCTTGGATCTGGAAATAGTTCCTTCGATGACCATGGAGCCAGCAATCTGACCCATTTTCTTGGACTCGAACACGTCCCGAACCTCTGCTATTCCAACAATATCTTCTCTTACTTCCGGTGAAAGCATACCTGACAAAGCATCTCTAACATCGTCTACAAGGTCATATATAACCTTGTAGTAGCGAAGATCCAGGCCTTCTGACTCGACCACTCTCTTCGCGGCGTTATCGGCCCGAACATTAAAACCAAACACGACGGCCCCTGCTGTTACAGCGTAGGACACATCTGATTCCGTTATTCCACCAACACCGGACATCACGACGTTAACCTGTACTTCTTCGTTACCGACGTCATTCAGGGCAGTCACAATCGCCTCGAGTGAACCTCTGACATCCGCCTTCACAATAACATTCAGCCGTTTAACTTCATCAGCGCCAAAGTTTTCCAACAGACTATCCAGAGACGCACCGGCACCGGTATTCAGTCGCGCATTAGTGGCACGCTGTGCCCTGAACTCTGCAACTTCTCGAGCGCGCTTCTCATCTTTGGCAACAATAAAAGAATCGCCAGCATTAGGGGTGCCATTAAGTCCAAGCGCGGCAACCGGAGTCGCTGGGCCCGCTAACTTAACCTGTTTACCCGATTCATCATTCAGCGCACGAGCCCGCCCAAAATACTGTCCGGCAACTATAAGATCACCCTGCTTCAGCGTGCCGTTTTGCACCAATAAGGTCGCAACCGGACCCTTGCCCTTGTTCAGCTCCGACTCAATAACAACACCTTGAGCCGGTCCGTCTATCACGGCTTTGAGCTCCAGCAGTTCTGCCTGCAGCAGTACGGCTTCAAGGAGTTCTTCAACTCCTGCGCCCGTAATCGCACTACAGGGAATAAACTGAGTGTCTCCACCCCAGTCTTCCGGTACCACCTCACGCGCTACCAGTTCGTTTTTGACGCGATCCAGATCCGCGCCTTCTTTGTCAATCTTGTTAATCGCGACCACAATTGGTGCACCGGCGCTTTTTGCATGCTTGATGGCTTCTTCTGTCTGCGGCATCACACCATCGTCTGCAGCCACAACCAGAATGACGATATCTGTAGAATTAGCTCCCCTTTCGCGCATCGCAGTGAAAGCTGCATGCCCCGGGGTGTCGATGAAGCAGATCTCTCCGTGGTTGGTCTCCACGCGATATGCCCCAATGTGCTGTGTAATGCCACCAGCTTCGCCACTCGCGACACGTGAACTTCGGATATAGTCCAGCAGCGACGTTTTACCGTGGTCAACATGTCCCATCACAGTAACAACCGGAGCCCGGTGCTGTTCTTCAGCCTCGTAAACCAGCTCATCTTCAAGTGTCTTCTCTACTGCATCGACATCAAGCAGCCTCACTGAAAGACCAAACTCTTCAGCTACGAGTGTCGCTGTTTCCTGGTCGATTGACTCATTGATTGTCTTCATAATGCCGAGGCCAAACAATGTCTTGATAACAGCCGATGCCTTTACGGACATTTTTTGGGAAAGCTGTTGGATCGTTACACTTTCAGCCAATTCAACCTCACGTTTGATTTCTTCTGTTGGCGCATTGAACTTGTGCCGTTTCGAGGGTTTTCCACCGGATGTCCGTCGGGTTCGAGGTGAACTCAGGCCCAGCGGCGTGGCTTCTTCTACCTTTCCTTCAGCAACTACAACATCTTCTTCCAGATCCTTCACTGCCGCCAGATCAACTTCGAGCAAATCATCACCCGCCAGTTCTTCCACACGACGCTTACGGCTACCCTGCTTGGATTTTTTGGCTTGTACTTCTTCTTCGTCAAGGTCGTGACGATCTCTCTTGTCTTTCCGATTGGAAATACTGGTTTCTTCAACCGCTTCTTCAGTAGTTGGCTCTTTCTTTTTTTCAGAAGAAGCCGCAGCTTCTTCTGAAAGACGTTTCTTCTCTTCTTCCTCTTTCGCCTTCTGCTCTCGCTCTTCCTGTTCAGCTAGCAGTTCAACAGCAACCTCCTGCCTTTTACGTTCTGCTTCGGCATCAATGTCCTTGCCTGCTGCGACTTCCGGCGCTTCGGCTAGCTTCGCTTCTTCAGCCTCTGACGCTTCTTCAACTTCGGGTGTTCCACGACGAACGTAAGTTCTTTTCTTTCGGACTTCTACATTGACGGTACGACCACGTCCCGCAGACCCCCCTGTTTTCAAAGTAGAGAGCGTCCTGCGCTTCAATGTTATCTTTCTGGGCGCTCCCTCGTCTTCACCATGGCTCTTCTTCAGGAACGCGAGCAGTATCTCTTTCTCGTCTTCCAATATGACATCATCAGACACACGCTGGGGCAGGCCTGCTTCCTCCATCTGAAGCAACAGACGTTCCACCGGCGTGCCGACTGTCTCCGCGAGTTGTCCTACTGATTCTTCTGCCATAAAAATACCTCTAATTACGCCTCAGTTTCGGCTTCTGACGTTGTGCCTTCAGACTCTTCGTCTTCAAACCAGGGCGCTCGTGCGGTCATTATCAACTCACCGGCACGTTCCTCAGTCATTTCTTCAATATCTATTAAATCGTC
>JABJED010000066.1 GCA_018665025.1 Gammaproteobacteria bacterium | reverse complement strand
GCAAGAGTTTCAAATCACTGGCCTCGCGATGGAAGACCGACTGCACTACGTGGTTGGCCTGTATTATTTTGAGGAAGAAGGACTAGAAGATATCTTTAACCAGATTGCTCATGTACCTTTTTTGGGCGTCACGCCGCCCAATTTCTTTTTCCAAAATCTGGCACGGCGCATCGACAACGAAAGTAAGGCGATCTACGCGCAGTTAACTTATGATATTACTGACCGCTGGCATGTCACCGTTGGGTCACGATGGACAGAAAGCGACAAGACATTTGTAATGGATACCGAGCGTCCTTTGTCATTCAGTCAGCAGTTCGGTGATCTGTCGGAATCAGAAGCTACACCGATGTTTAGTCTGTCCTGGGATGCAAACGACTCCAGCATGGCATACTTCACTTACTCTGAAGGCTATCGAGATGGCGGTTACCCGGCCAGATTCACCGGCGCCGTGCCGAATCCGCTGCCAACCTATGATCCCGAGTACGTTAAGAACTATGAGTTCGGTTACAAGACGACCTTCGCTAATGGTCGCGCTCGCGCTAACCTTGCGCTCTTTCAGATGGACTATGAGGATATGCAGATCTCTGCCACCTCCAATTTGCCCGGTGTCGGTGACAATACTTCCAAGGCCAACCTGGGTAGTGCAACCATTTCAGGGTTTGAACTCGAGTTGACCGCCCTGATCGGGGATAATTTAAGGTTGGGATTAAACTTGGGCGTGCTCGATGATGAAATCGATTCGTTCAAAGGTACGCTGGTTTCATCCGGCATCACTCTGTCCAAGAGTAATGATCTACCCTTTACGCCCGACTACACCGTGGCGCTGACCGCGTCGTATGATATACCGCTTGAGAACGGCGCAGGGATTACCTTACGGGCGGATTATAGTATGAAGGATGACTACTACAGCCGCACCGAAAATATTCCCGAGGTACTGGAAAAAGACCACAAGACGCTAAATGTCAGCGCCAGATACTTCAGCCCGGATGACAAATGGGAAGCTGGTGTCATCATTCGAAATGCAACAGATGAGTTCTATTTTCAATCACGCTCAATCTTCTCTGCTTTCTCGATGGGATTCGGGCAGCCTGTTCGCCCGCGCTCGACCAGCGTATTTCTGAAGTATAAGCTGTAACATCAAAACCGCCCGGGGGGCAAATTGAAAAGACTCGTTGTCGCGCTGTTTGCTTTCATCGTCCCGGGCGTCGCTCTTCTAGCCGAAGATGGCCGCTGCACTGGATATCAACCCGGGCAGAAACAGGTCTACTGGGGGGACCTTCATGTTCACACTGCTTATTCCCTGGACGCTTGGGGCTACGGCACGATTAAGACCCCCGCTGACGCCTATCGTTTCGCCCGAGGTAGTGAACTTTCCCTCACCGATGAGCTCTCGGTAAAGCTGGATAGACCGCTAGACTTTATGGCGGTCACTGATCACGCAGAGTGGTTTGATCTGCTTTATATCTGCACCGATCCCGAATGGAGTGATGATCCTTATTGCGACATTATGACTGAAAAAGCCGGACGAATTACCGGGCCGGAAGTTTTTGCAGAGTACGTTATCCCGACTATTACCAAAGCCTCACCAAAACCAACACCCATCTGTGCCAAGGATGCTGAACATTGCGACCACAGCAGAATGTCCCAATGGGATCGTATCCAACAACAAACCAACGCGGCAGACGATCCTTGTCATTTTACGGCGCTTAATGGTTATGAGTGGTCAGCAACACCTGATTTCAGTCATAACCATCGCAACGTCATCTTCCGCGATGAAAACGTGACGCCGGATGCCATCGACTATATGCGCTACCCAAACCCTCTGGCGCTCTGGCAGGAACTGGATAATCAGTGCAAGGCTGAAGCCGGTTGCGAGGCCATTGCCATCCCACACAACACCAACATGGGCGATGGCAGAAGTTTCGACATCGAGACAGAAACCAACGAAGTACGTGCTCTGCGAGCGAGGTTCGAGCGGCTGGTTGAAATACATCAGGAAAAGGGTTCCAGCGAATGTCTTTACGCGTTCGGCCAGCCCGATGAGGATTGCAACTTCCAACAGTACCTAACGCGAAGCTCACGCCCGACAGCGCCCGAAGATTACTCTAGGGAAGAATGGCAGAAGATGAGAAGTAGCTATGTTAGAGCGCTACTGACAAGAGGCTTGGGGGTTTACAGCGAATCCGGCATCAATCCCTTACAACTCGGCATCATTTCGTCAACTGACAACCATGCCGCCACAGGCGGGTTCGTCGACGAAGACAAATGGCTTGGTTCCGTCTTCGGTATCGGTGATCTGGATAAGGCCATGGTGAGGAAAAGTTGGAATCCTGGCGGGCTGGTCGCTGTGTGGGCAGAAGAAAATACCCGGCACAGCCTGTTTGATGCGTTGAAACGGCGAGAGGTATACGCCACCAGCGGACCAAGAATGCAAGTAAGACTGCAGGGTTCTGGGAATGCACTCACCTGCGATGCCGATAATTACGAAGGCATACCCATGGGCGGCAGTTTCAAGAAACTCAAAAAGCCCCCTCACTTCCGCATACAGGCCTTGTATGACGAAACCCCGCTTCAGTCCATCGAGATCATCAAAGGTGAATTCAGGGATGGAGAACTCAGGGAAACAACTATCCCCGTCTGGCAGGAAACAAAGGGCGGCCTGCACATCTGTATGAACTGGACAGACCCAGATTTCGATTCGAAAGCGCCAGCATTCTGGTACGTAAGAGTGCTGGAAGCCCCTACACTCCGTTGGTCAGCCCATCACTGCCGGAAAGAAAATCGATGTGACGAATTCCCAGGCGCGGAAACGACATTACAGGAACGCGCCTGGACGTCACCGATCTGGTATCTGCCTTAACGAGTTGGCGCATCTGGTTTGGCGCTGATTTTTGTGCCGTCTCTGTTTGCTCTTCCAGCGTTGCAGTCAAATTGGACAAGGCACTCCCATAACGATTCGTGGCGTCACAGGCGGTTTACGTCCTTACCGGGTTCCTTTACAAAAGGCAGCGAGATCTCGAGCGGTGTCAATAACTCAAAACTGGCTGCGCTGGATAGTGGCTCTATTCTGGTAGATACTCATTGCGGGATTTTTTGCTGGTACGCGGTGGTGGAAAGTCTGTGGTCAAAAGATGCGGGGGGGGGGTGCATGCTCTTTGGTGTTCACTGCATAAAGAGTCTGAGGCAAAGCATTGACAAATAAACTGACACGGACCGTTCTGGCTGCCTATAGCGGGATCACTATCCCAATGGCAGCGATGGGTATGCCAATTGCTGTTTACCTGCCGCGGTTCTATTCCGAAGGCATGGGCCTATCGCTGCTTACTGTCGGCACGGTGTTTTTCATCGCGCGCATCTGGGATGTCGTCACGGATCCCATTATGGGCGTGATGATCGACAAGTTCGATTCCAGGTGGGGTCGTAGAAAACATTGGATAGCCTTGTCTATCCCGATTCTGCTGCTGTCGGTCTGGATGGTTTTCATGCCGAATCCAGAAAATGTCTCTGGTTTATATCTGATGTTTTGGCTCATCTTACTTTACGTGGGATATACGATGCTGGCCATCAGTCATCAGTCCTGGGGGGTAGAATTATCAAAGAGTTATGACGACCGATCCAGGCTGTTTGGTTGGCGAGAAATATTTGTCATCGGTGGTATGGCCGTTGTGCTGGCTATTCCGGCAGCGATGGAATTGTCCGGGCATTCCGAACAGGCGACCAAGGTTGCCAGCATGGGCTGGTTCTGTCTGATTTTGTTTCCTCTGCTCGCCATACCGACGCTTTTATGGGTACCTGATTCGCACAACAAGCCTGGTGTGACTATCCCCTGGCAGGAGGCGTTCAAAGTGCTGCTCGCTAATCGGTTGATGTGGCGGTTATTGATAGCAGACCTGGCTGCAGGGTTTGGCATTGGGGTATCTGGCGCTCTTTACATTTTTATTGCTACGGCGTATTTCGAATTGGCAGAACACGCAAGTATTGCGTTGTTGTTTTATTTTGTGACCGGTTTTTTGGCAATGCCACTTTGGCTAAAGCTTGCCTATGCCGTCGGTAAAGATAATGCGATGAAGGTGGCCTTGCTCTATATGACAGCTATTAACCTCGCCTTGTTGCCGCTGGCAGAGTCTGGAAACGTTGCGGTGCTATGGGGTTTTACCATTCTCTTTGGTGCGGGATTCGGCGCTCCACCGACTTTAATCCGGTCTATGATGGCCGACATCAGTGATGAGGATGAATTGAAGACAGGGCAGCAAAGGCCAGGGTTGTTCTTTGCTCTCTTGACGACCACAAACAAACTTGGCGCGGCGTTTGCGGTGGGCGCGAGTTTTACTATCCTTGAACTGGCGTTCAATTTTGTCCCGGGCGGGGATAATGACCCGGTGGCACTGCAGGGTTTGCTGGTGACTTACTCAGTGGGTACAGCCCTCGGACTGTTCTGCGCCTTTCTGCCGCTCATAGCGTATCCATTGAATAAATCTGCACATAATGAAATCAGGCGACAGCTGGATCTTCCCGCTCAAACCTGAGTATCAGGTTGTATTCGCGACCACCACCATCATGTGAGCGCCCTTCAACTGCTATTCTTGCGGCACAATTCTTCAACTAATCTTTAGTAATCGCGTTCAGTTCGGAATGATGCTGGCGTTCAATAAAACTGGTGATAGAGGTAAATTCAGATGGATATTGATGGGAAATTGGCTGTTGTAACGGGTGCTGGTTCGGGTATCGGTCGCGCGCTGGCGTGTAGACTCGTGGATGCAGGTGCCAGGTTTGTTGTCTGTGCTGATCTTGATGTCGACACTGCAATAGAAACGGCTGATCTCATTGGTGCAAGGGCGTCTGCAGTGCATCTGGATGTTGCCGACCAGGACGCTATTGAGGGCCTGGTAAAACGACTTGAGGTGGAGCAGGGTGGCGTCGATATTTTTGTCTCGAATGCAGGTTATGCCCTTGGTGGCGGCTTAAATCTAGAAACTGACCAGTGGCGAAAAATGAT
Source organism: Gammaproteobacteria bacterium (assembly GCA_018665025.1). Lineage (GTDB taxonomy): Bacteria > Pseudomonadota > Gammaproteobacteria > Pseudomonadales > Azotimanducaceae > UBA9659. The sequence goes on along the minus strand of JABJED010000066.1, from coordinate 1,878 downwards.
GGAGGTCCATCTTTGGGCACACTTGAACGCGGCGCGTGCAGTGATTCCCGGAATGATAGAGCGAGGTGGCGGATACCTGCTCAGTACAGCATCAGCGGCAGGTCTTTTAACGCAGCTGGACTCAGCGCCTTATGCCGTCTCTAAGCATGCCGCGGTTGCGCTTGCAGAGTGGCTCGCTATTAACTACTCGGATCGTGGTATCGGCGTCTCAGTATTGTGCCCACAGGCAGTGCGCACCAATATCCTTGGTAAGCGCGCAGGTAAAAGCAGCGTGGGCAAAACAAACTCGAATCAAGCAGCCCAAGACGGCATTCTGGAACCTGAAAAGGTTGCTGATGACTGTATCCGGGCCATTATTGAAGAGAAATTCCTGGTGCTACCGCACATGGAAGTCGCAAAGTACTTTGCCAATAAAGCAAATGACTATGAGCGATGGTTAAACGGCATGCGTCGCTTCCGCGATCGCTTAAGAAAGAAGCGCAACTAGTTGCAGATGATTTCGTTTGACATATATAGAGCGTTAGTGTCTCTTGATGATTCAAATCTTTCAGTGACGACGCACGATGCCTAGACCAAAACGACCCCAGAGTTACTACGATGACATCAAAGATAAGTTCCAGGAGGAACGAAATCTGCGATTGCTGTACCGCCCTCCTGGAACTGATCAATCCACGTCGGAGTTTAGCGGTGATCTAGCGAAGTATGCGGTTGATCCTTATGCAGAAGAAGTCCCCAGCCGAGAGCCAATTACCGACAAGGTAGAGGTGCTGTTTATTGGGGGTGGCTTTTCTGCGCTGTTGACGTCTGCACGTTTAAGAGAACGCGGTATAGAGAGTATTCGCATCGTGGAGCGTGGCTCGGATGTGGGCGGCACATGGTATTGGAACAGATACCCAGGCGCTGCGTGTGATGTCGTGAGCTATGACTATCTACCGTTACTCGATGAGCTCGACTACGTGCCCGTGAATCATTATTCACGTGGCCCTGAAATTTTCGCTCACTGTCAGGCGATTGCCGACAAGTATAATCTTTACGAACTTTCAGTCTTCAATACGACCGTCACTGAGACGCGCTGGGACGACACAGACCAACTTTGGCACGTCAGCACTGATCGTGGTGATGTCATGCGCGCGCAATTTGTAATTTGTGCGAATGGCACTCTTGCTAAACCGAAACTATCAACAATTAGCGGAATGACTTCTTTTAGCGGTCACTCTTTCCATACATCCAGGTGGGACTACGATTACACCGGCAAGAATCTCGAACACTTGAAGGACAAGGTTGTCGGTATTATTGGTACCGGTGCTAGTGCAGTGCAGATTGTACCCGAGCTGGCTAAGACAGCGAAGGAAGTCTATGTGTTCCAGCGAACACCATCATCGATTGATATCCGTGATGACTGGCCAACCGATCCTAATTGGGCGCGTAAACTTGAGCCAGGATGGCAGTCGAAACGGCGATCGAAGCTGTTTGCTGCGGTTGAAAATTCACTCGAAAAACGAGCTGCTAAAGGCGCGGTCTCACCCGAAGACAAGTTGAAGAAACAGGAAAATGCTAACATCGATTACATGATGCGCATCCACAGACGGATCGATGAAATAGTTGATGACCAAACGACAGCTGATGCTCTGAAGCCCTGGTATATGTTTATGTGTAAGCGGCCGTGCTTCCACAATGAGTACCTTCCGTCTTTCAATTCGCCGAATGTTCATTTGGTAGATACTGAAGGTGAAGGTATTACAGAGATCAGCCCCAAAGGACCAGTCTTCAAGGGACATGGGTACGACTTGGACCTTCTGATTTACGCAACGGGTTTCGAGGTCCAGCAGACCGGTATCTACAACGATATTGTTGGTCAGGGTGGCGTGAACCTTCAGG
>JABJED010000392.1 GCA_018665025.1 Gammaproteobacteria bacterium | reverse complement strand
TGAGTTACCTGAAGGTACCGAGATGGTGATGCCTGGTGATAACGTGACGATGGCAGTTGAGCTGATTGCCCCGATCGCGATGGAAGAAGGCCAGCGTTTTGCTATTCGAGAAGGTGGCCGGACAGTTGGTGCAGGTGTTGTAACGAAGATTAGTGAATAGGATAGCTATTCGTTAATCCCAACCGAAATATAAACGAAGCACTAGGCCAGTAGCTCAATTGGCAGAGCAGCGGTCTCCAAAACCGCAGGTTGGGGGTTCGATTCCCTCCTGGCCTGCCACGTGCTTCGGTTCCCGTAAGGGGGCAGGAATTCGAGAAAAGTCTGATAGATGAGTAGCAAAGCTGAAGCGGGTGAGTATCAACTGGACAGCCTGAAATGGCTGGTGGCGCTGGCTATAGTAGGAGGAGGCATATATGCCAATTCTTACTATGCTGCGATTGAGCCTTTGTTCCGCGCGCTCGCGGGTGTTCTGGTGGCTGCGTTTGCCATAGGTGTCGCGTTGCAGACCGAGAAAGGTGCCTGGGCATGGAACCTCGCCAAGGAAGCGCGAGTAGAAGTCAGAAAAGTTGTTTGGCCCACGACGCAGGAAACAACTCAGACCACGTTGATTGTGGTGGGTGTAGTCATTGTTGTCGCGTTGATCCTCTGGGGGCTGGACTCAAGTTTAAGTTGGGGTGTCCGGGGCGTAATTGGTTAGGGAGTAGAAGTTGAGTAAACGCTGGTATGTGGTGCACGCTTACTCGGGATACGAGAAGCAGGTGATGCGTGTGTTGGGAGAGCGGATTGAGCTTTCCGGATTCGCTGAAAAATTCGGTGAAGTGATCGTGCCGGCAGAAGAAGTAGTCGAGATGAGAGCCGGAAAGAAGCGCCGCAGCGAGCGAAAGTTTTTCCCCGGTTATGTGCTTATTGAGATGGAACTTGGTGACGACACGTGGCACCTGGTGAAAGAAACACCGCGTGTAATGGGTTTCATTGGTGGTAAAACGGATAAACCTGCACCAATTAGCGATGCAGAAGCTGCTGCAATTCTTCAGCGAGTGCAGGCCGGCACAGAACATGCCACGCCGAAGACAGTATTTGAACCGGGCGAACTGGTTCGAGTGGTAGATGGTCCATTCAACGACTTTAGTGGAGTGGTTGAAGAGGTTAATTACGAGAAGAACCGCCTGCACGTTGCGGTAACTATTTTTGGTCGATCCACGCCTGTCGAGCTTGATTTCGGGCAGGTAGAGAAAGGCTAGATCTATTATTGAATTTTAATCTGGCAGGGACTTTAGTCGGGAACTGTCATTTATGGGGAGCATGAAATGAGTCATGCGTCAGCACCCGAGGAGAAAACTAATGGCTAAGAAGGTTAGCGCCTATATAAAACTGCAGGTTCCTGCAGGGCAGGCAAATCCGAGTCCACCCGTTGGCCCGGCACTGGGACAGCATGGTGTGAACATCATGGAATTCTGTAAGGCATTCAATGCCGAGACTCAATCACTGGAACAAGGTATGCCTGTTCCCGTCGTGATTACAGTCTATGCAGACAAGAGTTTTACGTTCATTAAGAAAACGCCGCCGGCATCTGTCCTGCTGAAGAAGGCCGCTGGTATTCTTAAGGGTAGTCCAGAGCCGCATGTAAATAAGGTTGGCAAGGTTACCCGGGCGCAACTCGAGGAGATCGCGACCACCAAGCAGCCGGACCTTACGGCTAAAGATATGGATGCTGCGGTCAGGACGATTGCCGGTACCGCTCGCGCATCAGGTATTGAGACCGAGGGAGTTGTGTAATGGCTAAGCTGACGAAAAGAGCAAAGGCTTTCAAGGAAAAGGTTGAGGAAGGCAGGCTTTATGCGATTGATGAGGCGGTTACCCTGCTGACTGAGCTGTCAACGGTGAAGTTCGAGGAATCAATCGACATCAGTATTAACCTTGGGGTTGATCCAAAGAAATCTGACCAGGTTGTGCGAGGCGCAACTGTCCTTCCCAACGGAACCGGCAAAGATGTCCGCGTAGCTGTCTTTGCGCAGGGTGAGAAAGCCGAGGAAGCAAGTGCTGCTGGTGCTGATATCGTTGGCATGGATGACCTTGCCGAGGCAGTAAAAGGCGGTGAACTCAACTTTGACGTAGCAATTGCCACCCCAGATAGCATGAGAGTTGTGGGCCAATTGGGCCAGGTCCTTGGCCCGCGTGGTTTAATGCCAAACCCAAGACTTGGGACGGTCACCATGGATGTAGGCGAAGCGGTCAGGAATGCGAAAGCAGGCCAGGTGCGCTATAGAACTGACAAGAACGGTATTGTTCACGGTGGTATAGGGAAAGTTGGATTTGAATCTGCTGCCATCAAAGAAAACATAGAGGCGTTGATTGCCGACCTGAAAAAGGCGAAGCCAACCAGCGCTAAAGGTACTTATGTTAAGAAAGTCGTGCTGTCGACGACGATGGGTGCCGGTATCCCTATTGATCAGGCTTCACTGGAAATGTAAGCGAAGCGGAGCCGAAGGGCCCGCTTCGAAAAGAATAAGGACCCCTCGGCTAACGCTCGGGGGGAAAGAAATTCTAAGCTTTTGAAGGGTTCGAGTGACTTTAGTCACTTGACTCGTCAAAGACCGCAGGCCCGGATGCTCGAATGAGCTGATGGTTAAAACGCAAAGCCTGCGCAGACGGTGAGCCCGATTCAGGAATTGAATCCATCGCCGTGAGTAGCGTTGCAAGCTGTGTGACAGGCGGGTTGTAGCAATTTTTAACAAGTCGGGAGTACGTAACTGTGCCAATAGGACTTAAAGAAAAGCAGGCGATTGTTGCTGAGGTGAACGATACAGCGAGCAAAGCCCTTTCTGCTGTTATAGCTGACTACCGAGGAGTTTCGGTAGACAACATGACTAGCTTAAGAAAGAAGGCGCGCGAAGTTGGCGTACAAGTGCGCGTTATTCGTAACACACTGGCAAAGAGAGCTTTTGAGGGTACTGATTTTGAGTGCATGAAAGAAGCGCTACTTGGTCCAAACATTGTTGCTTTTTCACTGGAAGATCCAGGCGCTGGCGCCAGGGTGTTCAAGGATTTTGCCAAGGAAAACGGGGACTTTGAAATCAAAGCCCTTTCTGTGGGTGGGAAGTTACTTCCTGCTGATCAGATTGATGCCCTGGCCAAGCTACCTACACGTGATCAAGCGCTCGCAATGCTGATGGGTGTTATGCAGGCGCCGATTACCAAGCTGGTAAGAACGTTTAACGACGTGCCGGCAAAGGTAACACGAGGTGTTGCGGCAGTACGAGATCAGAAACAAGAAGCAGCTGCTTGAATTTTATTACTACTAATTGGAGATAGGACTAATGTCATTATCTAAAGATGATATTTTAAATGCGATCGCCGAGATGAGCGTCATGGACGTTGTCGAGCTGGTCGAAGCAATGGAAGAAAAGTTTGGCGTATCCGCCGCCGCCGCAGTTGCAGCAGCACCTGCTGCTGCTGGTGACGCTGGCGCTGAAGAAGTGAAGGACGAATTCGACGTCATCATCACTTCTCCGGGCGAAAAGAAAGTAAGCGCTATCAAAGTTGTTCGTGCGATCACTGGCCTGGGCCTGAAAGAAGCCAAAGCCCTTGTCGATGAGGCGCCTTCTAGTGTTAAAGAAGGTGTTACGAAGGACGAAGCGGAAGATATCAAGAAGCAACTCGAGGAAGCAGGCGCATCTGTTGAGCTCAAGTAACCCAGGAATTGTATATCCTGGAATTAGGTTCAAGAAGGCTGGCAACAGTGATGTTGCCCGGCCTTTTTGTGCCTAAAAAAATATTGTGACCCTATGACCCGCTGGGAGGCATGAATGGCCTATTCGTACACTGAGAAGAAACGTATCCGGAAAGACTTTGGCAAGTTGCACCGTGTGATGGATATACCCTACCTGCTTGCAACCCAGGTGGAGTCCTACAAGAAGTTTATGCAAGACAAAGTGGATCCTGCTGAACGAATTAATAAGGGTCTGCATACCGCGTTCCAGTCAGTTTTCCCGATCACAAGTTATTCGGGTAACGCGTCACTTGAGTACGTCAGCTACCGACTCGGGAAGCCGGTATTTAACGTCAAAGAATGCCAACTTCGCAGTGTGACCTACGCGGTTCCGCTCCGCGTAAAAGTTCGATTGGTGATCTACGATAAAGATTCATCGAACAAAGCTATCAAGGACATCAAGGAACAGGAAGTGTACATGGGCGAGATTCCGCTCATGACCGATAATGGTACCTTCGTGATCAATGGTATCGAGCGAGTTGTCGTTTCCCAGCTACACCGATCCCCGGGCGTGTTTTTCGATCACGACAAAGGCAAGACTCACTCGTCAGGTAAGTTGCTGTATTCCGCGCGGGTAATCCCAATGCGAGGATCATGGCTGGATTTTGAGTTTGATCCTAAAGACTGCGTATTCGTGCGAATCGACAGACGAAGAAAGCTGCCCGCGTCGATATTACTGCGCGCGCTGGATTTCACGTCAGAACAGATTCTCGACATTTTCTTTGAAACGGACAGCTTTGAGGTAACAGAAGAAACTTATACGCTAGAGCTGATTGCGGGCCGTCTCCGTGGTGAGACAGCTAAATTCGACAT
>JABJED010000391.1 GCA_018665025.1 Gammaproteobacteria bacterium | reverse complement strand
GGGTTTATAACTCGGGTTTATAACTCGGGTTTATAACTCGGGTTTATAAACAGTACCTGCAGATCACCCTTCCCCACTTTCATTGAACTGTTGGTTCTTTTTGTAAGCTCACATCACGCTCCGCGAGCCGTATTGGCCCGGTTAAGTCTCTTAAAATACCGGGATCCTTACCTAACTTTTAGCGGCCTTTTTGATCTTTTTTTTGACTGCCTTTTTCTTTCTGGGCTTGGTCGCTTTTTCGGTTTCCACCCACTTGTCATCGACATAATCCGCGCGCCAGCCAGATGGCTTACCTTCGTCGTTTTCTGTCATCACATACTGCTCTTTCGTTTTACGAGCAAACTTCACAAGACTTCGATTACCATCCGGATCCTTAACAGGTGCTCTCATCAGGAAACCGTACTTGGGATCAATTTCATTCTGGTGTGACAGCAGTTCATCCAGAAAGGGTGCGCGTGTTTCCCTGTTCTTGGGAAACTGGCTAGCCGCAAGAAAAATACCCGCAGCGCCATCTCTCAATATATAGGTGTCATCTACCTTCAGGCATTCCAGCTCTGGCATGGGTACGGGGTCCATCTTGGGAGGAGCCGGTTCACCACTGCGCAGAAGCTTACGGGTGTTCTTACATTCCTCACCCGTGCAGCCAAAGTACTTCCCAAATCGGCCAGTCTTGAGCTGCATCTCTTTACCGCACTTGTCACACTCCAGCAGCGGGCCGTCGTAGCCTTTGATCTTGAACTCACCGCGTTCAATCGAAAACCCAGCACAATCGGGATTGTTGCCGCAAACATGAAGCTTGCGTTCTGTATCTATCAGGTAGCTATCCATCGCGGCGTTGCACTTGTCACAACGACGTTTGTTTCTCTGTATTCGTGACTCTTCTTCCTCATCACCATTGACGCTAACAACTTCATCGCCGGAAATCAGGTTGATCGTATTCTTGCAACGCTCTTTCGGTGTCAGCGCATAACCAGAGCAACCCATGAAAACACCAGTGCTCGCCGTCCTGATTTGCATATCACGGTTGCACTTTTTACATTTAATATCTGTCTTCGACGGCTCATTCGAGCGCATACCGTCTTCGCCACCTGCTGCTTCTACTTTCTTGTCGAAATCTTTGTAAAAATTATCCAGCAGACTCTTCCACTCCAAATTCCCGTCCGAGACCTTGTCTAGGCCTTCTTCCAACTGGGCAGTGAAGTTATAATTCATCAGGTCGTCGAACGTTTCGTTTAACCGTTCCGTCACCACTTCGCCTATCTTCTCGGCATAGAACCTTTTATTCTCCAACCGGACGTAACCGCGATCCTGGATGGTGGTAATGATAGACGCATACGTTGAAGGCCGACCAATACCTCTTTTTTCCAGCTCGCGTACCAGGCTTGCCTCTCCATAACGGGCAGGCGGCTTGGTGAAATGTTGCGACGGAAACAGTTCTTTGACGTTTAGCACCTGGCCAACTTCATAAGCCGGCAGCGGTTGCTCTTCTTCTTTTCGGCCCGCTGGAGGCTGCACTATGGTGAAACCGTCAAACTTCAGGATTCGACCACGAACGCGAAGCTCAAGGTTTCCTGCGCCGACCAGCACTGACGTTGAGAGATAATTTGCATTTGGCATCTGGCAGGCTACAAACTGACGCCAAATTAATTCGTAAAGACGTTCTGCGTCTCTTTCCATATTCTTGAGCTGAGTCGACTTGACGCCCGCATCGGATGGACGAATAGCCTCGTGTGCCTCCTGCGCGCCTTCCTTGCTCGAATACAACCGGGGTTCATCCGGCAGGTATTGCTTACCATATTCAGCGAAGATTAGCTCACGGCAACCAGCCACTGCTTCAGAGCTGAGGTTAGTTGAGTCTGTCCTCATGTACGTGATGTAACCCGCCTCATATAAACGCTGGGCCATCATCATGGTCTTCTTTACACCATAGCCAAGCCGTGTGCTCGCCGCCTGTTGCAAAGTCGATGTTATATAGGGCGCCGTTGGCCTGGTCTGGGTAGGTTTATCTTCCCGGCTGGTGATCTTGAACTCAGAATTCTTGAGTATCTCCAGGGCGGCGTCTGTCTGTTCTTCGTTTACCGGTCGGAAGTTCTTACCATCCTGTTTCGTGACCTGAAAGCGAACACCATCGCCTTCCTCGTTCGCCGAACGCATCAGCTGAGCAAAGATGTCCCAGTATTCTTCGGGGATAAATGCCCTGATTTCACGTTCGCGTTCAACAACTAACTTAACCGCAACAGACTGGACTCTTCCCCCGGACAGACCACGTGCTATCTTCGCCCACAAAAGCGGAGAGACCCTGAAGCCTACAACACGATCAAGAAATCGCCGGGCCTGTTGGGCGCTAACTTGATCCATATCGATATCGCCAGGTTTCTCAAACGCTTCCTGGATTGCATTCTTGGTAATCTCGTTGAATACCACACGGCGGTATCTCGATTCATCACCGCCGATTGCTTCACGCAGATGCCATGCAATAGCTTCGCCCTCGCGGTCAAGGTCCGTCGCCAGATATATCTCGTCTGCATCCTTCGCAAGCTTTCTTAATTCAGCAACAACTTTCTCTTTACCGGGAAGAATCTGGTAGTTCGCCTTCCAGCCATCATGGGGGTCAATACCCATTCGGGCGACAAGTTGTTTACGCGCTTTCTCTTTTTTGTACTTCGCCTTCTTGGCCGGCGTCATCTTGCGCGTCTTCGCAGCTTCTTTTGCCCGCGCTTTGGGGTCGACTTTGCTGGTTCCGCTCACTGGCAAATCCCGGATATGCCCGACACTTGATTTCACGATGTAGTCATCACCCAGATAGCGATTGATCGTTTTCGCTTTCGCTGGTGACTCGACAATGACGAGCGATTTACCCATAAGAGTACTTCTCTAAGTGGTTGATGCGGCCCAAGGGGCGACATATATAAGGACAATGTTCACTAACGTCAAGCAACAATATGAACTTTTAAACCGACCGTCAGTGAACGAACTCCCTTTTTACTTTACCCGCAACCGCCAGGGAATTGTCAACCTTTCATTCAAATCGGAGTGATTTCTGTTAATAAACGTAGGTAAAATCTTACCAGGCGGTGTCTGCGGGACCGGGCTCAATCAGCGATAACTCAGTAGAATGCTTAAGAAAATCCAGCACGGCCTGCTCATCACCCTGGGTACTTTCATGCCAGTAAACGCAAATGTTGTAACTGTCCTCTTCGATCTGAACGACGTCCGCGGGCAAATCAGGTGCAACATCCTCCAGCCATTCGGTCAGTTGCTTACTCATCGCCTCGTTAAGATCTGACTTCCAGTGCCAGTTGTTATCGAGGTCTTTAAACAGGCACCAGCTAACCTTGGGTAAATGACGCCAGTCGTTCTGCCGTTTCCGCTGCAACCGGTAAGCAACTACTTTCAGGACAGCAGGAATACGTTTTCCCGTATACCCGATGTACTTGTCCTGTTTCGGATTAGGGTCATCGATGGAAGTCAGCTCAACAGACACACCCGCCTCTCTTGCAATCATTCGCATCTGCATACGTTCCTTTTGCCTGGCCGAGGGCAGCACCGAAATGATCGGCACGATGATAGCAATCAGAATGATCCCAATGAGAACGTAGACCACTATTACTCCTTTTTTGTGCAAATGCGTTTTAAAAAAGCCTAACTTAAACAGTTGTGATCGGATATCTAACTGTGTACATTTGGCACAAATCCAGCCACAAAATAACAATTAAAGAAGGTGGATGCGATGGGCGAATACAAACACATACTGGTCGGCGTAGACCTCACGGTCGAATCAAGAGACGTTTCGCGACGCGCCTGCGCACTTAAAGCCGCGTTCAATGCAAAGCTAAGCTGCGTACACGTCATTGAACCGCTCTCACTGGCATACGGTGGTGACATCCCAATGGATCTATCCACGATCCAGGAACAAATCCAGGATACTGCGAAAAAACACCTGGCCGAATTCTCATCATCACTTGGTATTGAAGACGAAGATCGACACTTGATTTTTGGCCGCCCTGAAACTGAAATTCATACCCTCGCCAAAGAAATTGAAGCAGACCTTATTGTTGTAGGCAGTCATGGCCGCCATGGCCTGGCACTATTACTGGGATCAACGGCAAACGGTGTCCTGCATGGGGCCACCTGCGACGTCCTTGCCGTCAGAGTAGGAAATTAGACCACGTCCAGCCAACTTTCTTTGCTGCGCCACTAAAGATTCATTACGCTTGAACCCCATGAGTGATTCAATACATCTGTGAAACAACTAGCCTCCTTTTTTCTTACACTTTTTATTGCTCTGGGCATGTCCACGCATTGTGTCGCCGACTTTTCCAGGGGCGCAGGATATAACCCTACCGTTGCACCGGACCGTTTCGAGCAACGCCAGATGTACCTGGACGCCATTCACCTCATCAAAACCAGCCAGTTCTCGCGCCTGCAGAAGCTGAAACCACAATTGCGAACCTATCCGCTTTACCCCTACCTGGAATACACAGAGATTTCTTACCGTATTTCCCGCCAGAGTGAACAGGATATTCTGCGGTTCGTCGAACAATATAAAGACACCCCCCTGGTAGAATCTCTCTTGGCGCACTGGCTGTCTAACCTTGCTAAACGTGGCAAATGGGAAATATTCGTCACGCACTACGACAAGGTCACTCCAACAAAGAAACTTGCCTGTCAGCACGCCTATGGATTGTACAAGGTTGGCATGGTCGACCAGGCATTGACCCAGGCTGAGAAACTCTGGACGGTCGGCTTTTCGCAGCCAGATGAGTGTGACTCGATTTTTAATGTCTGGCGAGGAGCTAACGGCATCACGCCGGAAATTGCCTGGCAAAGATTCGCACTGAGCCTTAAGGAAAACAACAAGGATCTAGCCTCCTACCTGATTCGCTTTGTCGACAGGCAAGACAAACCGTTCGCGACTAACTACAGACTGGTTCACCTGAAGCCCAAGACCATTAAACGATACAAGTCATTCAAAGCAACAAACATTCGCAATCGCGAGATCATCCTTCATGGCGTAAAACGACTGTCCCGATTAGACCCGGAAGACGCTCTTCTAACCCTCGAAAAATACGAGAAACTC
>JABJED010000390.1 GCA_018665025.1 Gammaproteobacteria bacterium | reverse complement strand
CTGGCCGCCGGTTGTTTGTTCGTATCTTTCCATCCATCGCCAGAGGTCACGTGGGTTTGGGCTACCTGCAGGCTTCTGAGTCGTGAATGGCTCGAGCATACGTGCTTGCTCTGCACCATCACGATAAATAACGTTGCGATGCAAATTGATTCCGCCCTCGGTTGAAGTCCATTCGTAACCAATGAACGCCGTAAACTGGCCGGGCTTATTGTAGCTCTCGGCAGCATCGATTGTTTGAGTCCAGGCAGATTGGTATGTCGCTGTGCCAGGCAAGGCAGCAAGAGCGGGTGGAAACTTGCTGTCAGTAAAAGATGTGATGATTTCAATCGCGGCACCGACGGCCCTTTGGCCACCTTCATTAATCATGTCATACCAACGTTGTCCCGTAGGGTCGGCTAGCAGTGAAGGCTCACCAGCGAGTAACGCAGGGAAGAAACCCATATTGTCCGAGTGGTCAGCAACGACCAGAAAATCGAGTGGTCGGCTTAGCTTTGCCGGTTGTCCAGAGGATGACGTAACCTGTTCGCCGCGAGCAAACCTGTAAGCATCGGCTGGTGTCAGTCGCGCTCCAAAGGCGCCAGCATCCATCGACATGCCGGTGTGCACATGGGTGTCACCCCAGAAAACCTCGCTTGGGTATGTCCGTTCAACATTGGGAGAATAAACCAGCTTAGCCTCTTTCGACGACACGAAGTCTTTCGCCAATGCTCCATCTGCTAACACCACAACAAAGGCAGATAGACTAACGCCCACTATTGTCCTGCACATCACTGCAAGGTATGTACTAATCTGCATGACTTACGCCATGAGCTTTCGAGTCAGAAATGCTGACGTAGTGAATGGGCGAGCGTTTTGCAACCATCACTGTTTCAATGTCATCGAACAATTCTCGATACCGATAGAACGGTATTCTTGGAAAAAGGTGATGAATCGAATGATAGTTCTGAAAAAGCCAAAGCCAGTCTACCACTGCACCCATTTTATTTCGGAAAACGAATGTCGATGTATCGACCCAGCGACCTACTTCAGTATGGGGGTTATGCACAATGTAAGCGAAAAAATAGACGGTAATCGCGTTGCCCAGAATGGCCCCGCCGATAAACAATACAAACCCTTCCCACCAGTACCCCTGCATCATAAATGCTATGCGCCAACTCACCGCAACGGTCATTTCTATAACGACTTTGGCATTTTCTCGATGACTGTTTTTGCTCCAACATTCGGTAAGATAGTATCGAACTTGGGCATAGGCTGTCATTGCTGATAAAAACAGTAGATGGAACGGTGATTTGCCTGCCGACTGATAGACAAGGTCTGGGTCCAGGTCCGCCTGGTTCGTTTTGGCATGATGGGCGAGATGAGCACGACGATGTGCGCTAAAGGGAAATAGCAGTATTTGTCCCGCCAGATACCCCATCGCCTCATTGACCCATCGGTAGCGTCGATGTTTTCCCTGGATTGAACCGTGAACTGCATCATGCATGGTTGTGTACATTGCATAGGCAACGCCACTTATTACAAATAATCCCAGGATCAGGGGTACTTCGCCCTGCGCCACCAGCAATAGTGTTGCTACGTAAATAGTTGCCAAGCTCAGGCCCAGGGCGATTGTCGTTACAGCGAATTCACCCATGTAAGATTTGGCATGACTCAGGGCCTCAAGATCAAGTTGATTTGTCTCGGGCTGCGCGTTCTTCGAAATGGTATTCATCAGCATTGTGCACTCGCATCAGATCGTTAAGCGTAGTATGCGGATTGTGCGCGCCAGACATCAGAGGCAGAGCTGCCAAGGCCATGTCATTTTACGCCAAAATTGCTATTCTTGACGCATGACTGTAGTCACTAGCTTCTATTGCCGTATCGTTGAGCGTGAATTGGAACGAGCCAAATTCGACTTAACGAACCTCTATAACGGTATGACTTACAAGAGTGAAGATGTGCATGAAGTCGCGCAGGTTCCTGTTGATGATTTCACGGTTTTTCTTGCCAACGCAATAGAGATTAGCGGCAACCCTGGCCTAGGTTTGGTCATTGGGACTCATACGAGGCTGGCTGGTCTTGGTGAGATGGGTATTGCCGCGCTGTCGGCGCCAACGATCCTCGATGGTTTACAGGTGATAGAGACTTATAGTCGCATACACTCTGCGCTGTCTGAGCTATTCATGACGGTTGATTCGCGCGATTTAAATATCACGGTGAACCACTTTGGTGACGGTGAATACGCACAACTCCGCTCGGAAGTCTTTGCTTTACTTGTTCAGAACTACATAGAAGAAATTTTGGGCATCGTATTTGAGACGGGGCAATATCATTTTGCATATTCACGGCCCGATTACTTCGAGCAATATGAAACCGCGCTGCACTGCTCTTTCAAGTTTGATTGTGAGACGACGAGTGCAAAAATTCCTTACGCTCTCTTAAAAGAAAGGTCTCCCTACTACGATGTAGACATTTGGAATCAGTCACTGCAACAGTGCTCCAATACACTTGAAACACTGAGGAAAACTGAATCGACCACGTATACCATGCATCTGGCCGCACTATTTCGTTCTTATCCATTGCCGCTTCCTTCATTCACCGAAGTTGCAAAACGTTTGTGCTTATCCGAGCGAAGTTTAAGCCGAAAGTTAAAACAAGAAGGAACCAACTACAGAAATATTTCTAACGATATTATGGAGGTCCGTGCCTGTGGGTTTCTGGACAATACTCGTCTGTCAGTAGATGCGATTGCTGCTCAGATGGGTTTCCAGGACGCCGCTAATTTTCGGCGTGCTTTCAAATCATGGCAAGGATGTTCGCCAGGGGACTATCGAATCAGATCATCGACCTTTGAGTCACAGAGCACCTGAGCAAGCTTGGCCATCAGTTTTGCATCGGACCGCCAGGTAGTTCACCATTGTTGATGGCTATGTTAATTCGCTTCGCTAACTGGTCGTCAAGCGCCACTAACAAAGGTCGCGTAACTCGCTGGCCTGGTTGACCTGCAGCAAGACTTCAGCGATGCTTGAAGCCTTGCAGGCAGGATTTTGACTTATGGCGCTTAACCCCCAAACCGCAGCTTTCTTAGCACAACTTGCCGCCGGTGCTGATCCCGAGGCACCCCCCATACCTTTATCTCCGGAGACATCCAGAGCAGGTTATCTCGGCATTGCAGCGGCATTCGGTCCTGGGCCCAGTATTCAAAGCGTTCGTGATGTCACGATTCCAGGCTCACAAGGGTCAATACCCCTGAGAATTTATCAAGACCATGATAAGGCCATGGCGCCATGCCTTATCTATTACCATGCGGGTGGTTGGGTCATCGGTGATCTTGATACCCATGACCATCAGTGCAGGCAACTTGCTCAACTCAGCCAGGCGACAATTATTAGTGTCGACTACCGCTTAGCACCCGAGCACCCATTCCCCTCTGGCCATATCGATAGCCTTGATGCGCTTCGATACATCGCTAACAATTCCGACAGCTTTAATATTGATCCAGAAAAAATCGCGATCGGTGGCGACTCAGCGGGCGGGAACCTGGCGGCTTACCTTGCGATCTGCGCGCGGGAAGAATCCATTCCTCTTGTGCTGCAAATCCTGCTTTATCCCGTTACAGATGCCCGATCTTATCTTGATGATGTGGACACGTTTCTATACCCATCCATCAATGAAAATATTGACAGCCCTCTATTGACGCTGGAAACAATGCGTTTTTTTGCGCGCGAAACGCTTTCCGGATTAGATCATGAGAAAACTGTCAGCGACTGGCGCCTGTCCCCAATACTTGCTGAAGACCTTTCAAACCTCGCACCTGCATACATCGCAGTTTGCGAGTACGACCCACTCAGAGATGAGGGGATTGCCTACGCAGCTCGATTAACTGAATTCGGAACATCAGTGAAGCTTTCAAATTGGCAAGGCCAAACTCATATACTGATGCAACTGGCGCCGGTGACCGATGATGGTTACGCCTTGCTTGAAGAAGTTGTTCTTGCGCTGAGAACGGCATTTGGAGGGTTACAAACATGAGCGATCATCCCGTCGCATTGGTTACCGGTGCGGCCCGGGGCATTGGACTTGCGATTGCCCAAAGTTTGATCGCGGCAGGCTATCGCGTCATGGCGGCCGACCTTGGTGGTGACCAGGCATGGAACTATCAACTCGGACAATCCGGTGACATCGCGCAAGCTCTGCAAGCCACGAATGCCACTAGCGATAATGCGCCTCTATATGACATTTGCAATGTGGATGTGACCGATGCCGCAGCTTGTGAGCGGGCTGTTCAATGCACGATTGAGACCTTCGGCCAACTTAACCTCCTGGTTAATAATGCCGGTATCGTTGATTCAGGTCCCATTACGGAATTCAGCGAGGCCGCCTGGGATCAAATTTTTGCCGTTAATACCAAAGGTATTTTCTTGATGTCAAAGGCGGCCATTCCTTACTTAAGAGTTTCCGAAAATGCCAGTATTGTGAACACTGCCTCGATCGCTGGAAAAAAAGGGGTGCCGAATATGGCCGCATACTGCGGCTCAAAATTCGCGGCGATAGGCATCACTCAATCCATGGCGATGGAGCTAGCCGCTGACAAGATCCGTGTTAATGCGATCTGTCCGGGCATTGTAGGAACGGCGATGTGGCTGGATCATTTAATCCCCAGGAATAATGCCGCGAGCGACGCTCCTGTCGATTTTGATACGCGTGCCTCTCAGCTTATCCCAATGGGTGAGCCCCAGACTGCAGAAGATATGGCAGATGCCGTGCTTTACCTTGCCAGGGCCAGTGCTGTGACAGGAATCGCCCTGACGGTCGCGGGTGGCATGGAAATGAATTAAAGAAAACGCATCGATAACATCGGGTATTACCATACCGTGCCGAAGTTGCCCCAATGCTCAATCTAAGTTTCAAATGTCGGCTGGAATGATCAATCGATTCGATGCGTTCGTGGACATTGTTAAATGGGGCAGGGTGTCGTAACTATTGGCGTGCACAGTATAAAGCGCTTGGACTCAACCAGGTGCACCACAGGGGAAAAATATGGCAGTAGGTCGTCTAGAAGGAAAGGTCGCGGTGATTACTGGCGGCGCCAGTGGAATTGGGAAAGCTTGCGCGCTTCGTTTTGCCGAAGAGGGCGCCGAAATAGTCATCAGTGATCTAGGTTCAGAGCGAATGGAATCTGCAGCCGCAGAGATTAGAAGCAATACTAACGGTCAGGTCAAATGGGTGGAAGCGAATGTCTGCTTCGAAGCACAAATTGCAAATTTAATGCAATCCGCGATAGATGATTTCGGACACATCGATTGCGTGGTCGCCGCCGCAGGTGTTTCCGGTGCGCACTATCTCAGCGACGAGAACGCAGAAGGATTGAGTGGTAATTTAGTCGACCAGCCTTTAGAGGACTGGAATCAGGTGCTGCAGATCAACCTTACAGGTGTCATGTTAACCAACAAACACGCGGCCCGTCACATGATCGCCAAAGGTATTCCGGGCAGTATCGTTAATATCGCCTCGAGTGCCGCGCGTGTCGCCCTGTCCGGCGCTGTGGACTACTGCGTATCCAAGGCGGGGGTATCCATGTTGACTCATGCCTTCGCGATGGAAATGCTGGAAAATAACATTCGTGTCAACGCGATAGGACCAGGTTTCATCGAGACACCTATGACTCAAGGTCTGCAAGATGACGACGATGGAAAGGAAATGATGCTTAGCATGACCCCCATGGGCCGTCTTGGCACGCCATTAGAGATGGCGAACACCGCTCTCTACCTGGCTTGTGCGGAGTCCAGCTATACTACTGGAGCAACCTTGTATCCGAACGGTGGTATGTACATCAGCTGATCAAGCGGTGGCGCGCGGCAGATTACTGATTATTTTTCCGGCAGTTTGGGAATTCGTGAGCGTAAATTGAAAAAACTGCTTGGATCATTCTCGACCGCACCTATAGCAAGGGATACATGGTGATATTGACGCGGGAATTGTCGGATGTTCGCCAACGTATCAGCTAATGGATTCACCTCATTACCAAAACATTGTTCCGGGGCATAGGATGGTTTCGATGAGTACCTGCCTAAACCGGCATTTTTGCGATTTCAGCTAAAACCCGGTTGATTACTGCTGGTACCACCATTAGTCTAAGGGTTGTTTTTTCAGAGATATAGCTATGTCGTATTTGGCCATCGAAGGAGGGCAGCTATTTTATGAGCTGCACGGCGAGGCATCTAGTCCCACAGTAATGCTTGTTCATGGGTTTGGCATGGCTGGCGTTGTCTGGGAGCAGAACGTTTCAGCGTTAACAGCTGCTGGTTATTCAGTAGTGACTTATGACCAGCGATGTTGCGGGCAATCGGATAAGAACTTCGCGGATGTTTCTATTCCGGCGATGGGTGACGATATCGTCGCATTATGTGACGAACTAGGGTTGTCGTCAGTGATTTTGAATGGGTGGTCATTGGGTGGTGCGCTGGTTGTTGACGCGGCAGGTAAATTGGGGGATCGACTAAAAGGCTTAATCCTCACCGGCGGAGCAACGCCTCGATATACGCAAGCGGATGGATTTCCCCATGGTGGTGCGGCTGAAGATGTCGTAGCAACGGTAGCGGCATTGCGGGCAGATAGATCAGCCTTTCTCAAGGGGCTGTATTTTGAAGGTGTCTTTGCCGCAGACGTTGGTGAGTCGGTTAAGCAACGCTGTCTGGATATCGCCATGCAGGAAAGCCCTGAAGGTGATGCGGCTCTTGGAGAGCTCGGCACGGTTGATCAACGCGAGCAAATTGCAAAAATTTCTTGTCCGTCCCTGGTGTTGCACGGCGCCGAAGATGGGGTCGTGCCAATCGGGATTGGAGAGGTCGCTGCATCACTTCTGCAAGATTCCGAAATGACAGTCATGGTTGGTTGCGGTCACGCCCCCTTTCTTGAAGACATAGAGGCATATAATCGCCACGTGATTTCGTTTCTGGGGCGCTGCGCCGAGTGACTTTAAAGGCGGTCCAGGCGTGGCACGCTTTAAGTACAGAGCCAAGAGCCAAGAGCCAAGAGCCAAGTGGTAGTAAAGCCGTTAATAGCCTAAAGCAGAAGGTGGACAGGCTCTGGGTTTATGTGGCATGTTCTAGGGAGCTTGTATGAATGGCGTAAACGCCAGCGAACAAAGACAGTCAAAGGAGTAACTGAATGAATTACGACCTTATTATTTCCGGTGGCACCATTGTTGATGGTACGGGCGCTGCACCCTATAAAGGTGATGTTGCGATCAGAGACGGTAAGATCGCAAAAATGGGAGACCTCAATGAGGATTCTGCGGCAAAAACCATTGATGCGACAGGGCAAACAGTCACTCCGGGGTTTGTCGATTTGCATACCCACTTAGATGCTCAGGTGGGGTGGGACCCCGAGCTCACATCGAGTTCATATCACGGCGTGACGACGGCGCTTATCGGCAACTGTGGTGTTGGCTTTGCACCCGTGGCTGAACAAAACCGGCAATATATGGCAAAGCTCATGGAGTCGGTTGAAGATATTGCAGCCGAAGCCATTCTGGATGGCCTGCCCTGGAACTGGACTAATTACGGTGGTTATTTAGATTCTGTTGAGGCCTTGAAACCGGCCCTGAATATTGTTGGGTTGGTCGGACACTCGGCTATCCGATTTGAAGCCATGGGGGATAAGTCCATGGATAAAGATGTGCAAGCCGATGATCACGAATTGGCCGATATTGTTCGCATGGTCAAAGAGTCGGTCGAAGCTGGTGCGGTTGGCTTTTCAACCTCTCGATTTATTCCACATACAGTGCCAGATGGCCGTTGCACGCCTGGGACCTGGGCAGACCTGCGCGAGACGGGTGCAATACAACAGGCGGTGATTGAAGCCGGTGGCGTGGGTGCGCTGTTTCAATCGGCGAATGATTTTCAGACTCGTTATGAGACCGAACTCAAAATGTTTGAGCAGGGCGCTGAAGCGGGTTGCCAGATTTTGTTTTCGGGTGGGACCGGGTCGCAAGGTGATGGTGGCGTTAGTCGGTGGCGGGATTTTTTCCATCAGCATAACCAGGGCGGTAAACGGGTTTCCGGGGTTTGCCACACCAGACCCAGTGGGGCATTTTTTGGTTTGGCGCAGTTGTCACCGTTTACCAAGGAGTCAGATGCCTGGCGGGAATTGATGGCGCTGCCCACGGTAAGCGACCGCGTCGATGCGCTTCGGAATCAGGAAACCCGAATGCGGCTTATCAAAGAGGGCAAGGCCATCGGGCATTTCTCGAAGATGGCCCATATGCTGCACCCCTTTGGCATGGGCGAAACACCCGACCTTGATTTGGACCGAAAGTCATCGCTGCAACAGTTAGCGGATGCCGCTGGATGTGATCCGGTTGAAATGTATGTTGATCGGCTCTTGGCCTCGGAAGGTCGAGAGCTATTTAATTATTGGGCCTTTGGCGGTGCGCTCGAAAATCAGTGGCAATACATGCAATTAGATCACGTTATTCCGATGTTGGGTGATGCTGGTGCGCATGTAGGTATTTTTACTGATACCGATTCGCCAACGGTCCTGCTGAGTGAGTTGACCCGTAAGCACAATGTCTATTCGTTGCCCGAGGCGATCCATAAAATCACCCAGCAATCTGCAGAAGTGTTGGGCCTGAAAGATCGCGGGGTGCTCAAAGAGGGCTATATCGCGGATATTAATGTGATTGATTACGGCCAGTTAGCGACCCATCATCCAGAGTATGTGTATGATTTTCCTCATGGTGGCGGTCGATTTATTGTGAAGAGCACTGGCTATACAGCGACCCTGGTCGCGGGCCAGGTTGTGGTAGAAAACTGTCAACATACTGGCAATCGGCCCGGTCAAGTGATTCGAGAATTTGAGCGAGGATAACGGCGGTTTTCCCGGGGGTTGCTGTTTCTCGTCGAATTCACGATTTCGTAAATATATTGTGCTGAGGAAGCCAGCAGATGATCTACAGCAGATAGCCCAGCCCAGAGGCAAGGGGTTGTTCAATGACGCACGGTTTTTTTAGCCTAACGACTCAAACGAGCCTTCAAGATAGACGTTACGCTATGCCTCGATCTGCGGCGATGCCGTGCGTGCCATTGCCGACATTACTCATCCAGGCATAATCCAGAAGATCTTGGTTTACATCGAAGCGCAACCAGCCCCTTTAAAATTGCCGCAACGAGCCAACGCTAAAGCATCTTCCTTATTTGAAGTCACTTATCGCTAACCGAAAATACGGGCCCGCTCCAGGTTATGAAGGGCTACAAGCACTCAGAGTCAGGCATTAATGGACAGGTTCATATCGCACAAACAGCACTTCACCAGAACACCAAAGAGCCGAAGAAACAGGCCGAAGATAGCCCTGCCATGATAAATAGCGTTGCCTGGAAAGAATACTTGATCTGCAACATGAGCATAGGCAGAGTCATTTCGTAGGTAGTTAAATCAGGATAGTAATTCAGGAGATAAGTAATGCATTATGATTCAGCCCTTTCGATAGGGCGGCGGATACAGTCGGGGGAAACCAGTTCACTTGCCGTGACCGATCATCTTTTGGATCGCATCGGTGAGCTCGACTCCGAACTGAAGTCGTTCGTGACGGTTTGCGCTGATCAGGCGCGAGAAGCGGCGATCAATGCAGACCAGGAGATCGAAGCGGGCAAACTTCGCTCACCACTACATGGCGTTCCAATTGCTGTGAAAGACCTGCTGGATACCGCTGGCATTACGACTACCTACGGGATGAAGATCCACGAGAACCAGGTGCCGTTAAAGAACGCGTCCGTGGTCGATCGCTTGCTTCAGGCAGGTGCCGTGTTGCTTGGAAAACTCAAACTGACCGAGGGAGCGTATGCTCAACATCATCCTTCGGTAGAGGTGCCCATCAATCCATGGAATTCTGATTGTTGGACAGGGGTCTCGTCTTCAGGCTCTGGTGTGGCGACGGCAGCAGGTCTGTGTTATGCGTCCATCGGCACGGATACAGGAGGTTCCATTCGATTCCCTTCCGCTTCAAACGGCATCGTTGGCCTTAAACCAACATGGAGCAGAGTGAGTAGGGCTGGGGTCCTGCCGCTGGCCTATACGCTGGATCACATTGGTCCGATGACACGTTCGGTTCGTGATGCGGCAGCCATGTTGCAAATTATCGCAGGCCGGGATGACGATGACCCGACCTCAAGCTACCGGCAAGTTCCTGATTATGTTGATGCCATCGATGAGAATATCACTGGTGTGAGGATTGGTGTGGATTGGTCCTACGTGAGTGATGGTATTGACCCGGTGCTGGTATCAGCCATAAGAGAAGCGGTGAATCTGTTGGCGGAAAGAGGCGCTACAATTATCGAGGTGACGCTACCCTATGAGTCCGTTGCAAATGGCTGGCCGGTCACCTGTGCCGTTGAAGCGGCACGGGCTCATAGTGAAACTTATTCAAAGCACAAAGACGAATACGGGCCCATTGGCGAACTGATCGAACTAGGTCTTAGCCTGCCAGCATCGGCTTACCTTGAACAGGAAATTGTCAGACGGTCTTTCAAATCGGAATTGAATCATATTTTCGAACAGCTTGACTTGCTTATCTGTCCCTCCATGTCGTTTGCATCTTTAGAAAGGGAGCGCTCTGAACGAACGAATGTATTGATACAGGATCTGTCGCAGAGGCTAAGGTTTACCGCGCCATTTGATTTTTCCGGAAGTCCGACACTGTCGATACCCTGGTCTATAGGCCCGCAGGGTGTTCCATTATCGGTGCAACTCGTTGGTCGAGACTTTGAGGAGTCCACGTTGATCAATGCAGGCTGTGCTTTGGAACGTGCCGGTGGTCACGTCAATCATCCGGCTTTATAAATAGGGCAGGGGTTAACTCGTCACAGAGTCAGATCAGGCACTAATTTCACTAACAGTTATCAAAAACAGTTATCAAAAACAGTTATTAAT
>JABJED010000065.1 GCA_018665025.1 Gammaproteobacteria bacterium | reverse complement strand
TCCCCGGCATTGAATCAACGCGACGATCGCTATGGCGGGAGTCTCGAGAATCGCGCCAGGCTGCTCACCGAGATAATCGGAAGTGTCCGCAAGGCCGTCGGTGATGACTTTCCACTCTGGTGCAAACTGGACTCAATTGAGTATGGCAAAACCGACGGTATCACATTGACAGATGCAATCGAGACAGCGCGGCTCAGCGAAAAAGCGGGCGTAGACGCAATAACTGTCTCCGCATACCATGATGCGAATCGAGGTGCACTGCATTCAGAGTCAAACATCCCACATGTCCCTAATCGGATGGTCAGTAACGCAGCCGCCATCAAAAACTCCCTGTCGATACCTGTAATCGCATCCGGCCGAATCGAGCCCGACTCAGCGGAAAACCACATCGCATCCGGCCAGTATGATTTTTTAGGCATGGGTCGTAAGATGCTCGCAGACCCTGACTTACCCAACAAACTCCATGCCGGAACACCCACCGACATTCGCCCCTGCATCTATTGCTACTGCTGCGTCAGTCAAATTTATGTATTGAAGCAAATCAAGTGCGCGGTGAACCCCGAGGCTGGCTTCGAAAAAGAACGTGAACTCATCACAAGCGACCGTCCGCGCCATGTGGCAGTCGTTGGCGGTGGGCCTGCGGGTATGGAAGTTGCGCGAAGACTATCCTTACGCGGCTTCAAAGTAAGCCTGATCGAAGGCGGCAAAAGACTGGGGGGCAGCTTGCCTTTTGCAAGCATTGCCTATAAACCAAACGAAAAACTGCTCAAATGGTTGCGCCGCCAGGTAGAACAATCGACAACAGAAATACACATAAACACCGAAGCCACCGTGGATACCCTTCGGCGAATGAACCCCGACGAAGTCATCATCGCCACGGGCGCACAAAGAAGCATGCCTGAAGGAATTCCAGGGTCTGATCGGGACTTTGTGTTCTCAGGAGAAGAGATGCGGGCTCTCGTGCTATCTGAGCCACACCCCGGACTGAAGCTAAAAACCAGTGCGTTCACACGGCTGATGGTCAAGGCTGGCGCCCTGACCGGAGTGACATCCGTCCCCGAACTGGTCAGACAGGCGTCAAAATTGTGGCTGCCACTCGGCAAAAATATCACCATTATCGGCAGTGAACTGGTGGGGCTCGAGCTTGCAGAATTCCTGGCGGAACGCGGTCGCACTGTAACCGTGATGGACCAGCCAAGCGATGTTGGCCAGGGCTTATATCTGGTCCGGCGTTTGAGACTGATGGAAGAACTCGATCTTCTGGGCGTTATCCTAATCAGAAAAGCAAACGACATCGCCATAGAGAACCACAAGGTCAGCTACACTAATAGTCGCGGCCAGGTTCGGAGCCTTAAAACCGATCACGTCATTGTAGCCAAAGGTGCTTCCGGCGACACATCGCTGGCAGAGACCTTTAAAGAAGCAGGGTTTACCACTCATACTATCGGCGACTGCGACGGAATCTCCTATATCGAAGGCGCAATGGAATCAGCAGCAGAACTGGCAGCCTCACTGTAGTTGTTCGGCAACAGACTTCGCCCAATTGTAGTCTGGCTTGCCAACAACAGTACGTTGAACCTTCTCAACTCGAATGAACAACTTCGGAACCTTGTATCCCGCAAGAGAATCACGGCAGAAATTCCGCAGATCATTCTCGCTAACCTCATCCGTATTCGCGCTATAAACAGCCGCGACCTGCTGCCCCCACTTCTTGTGGGGTATGCCGACAACAAGCACATCGTCAACCGCGTCATACCCTTTAAGCGTTGACTCAACTTCTTCCGGGAAGATTTTTTCGCCGCCGCTATTGATACACATTGACCCCCGCCCAAGTACTGTAATGGACCCGTCTTCCTCAAGACGAGCGGCATCACCACCGAGTGCATATTTAACGCCATCAATGGTCAAAAAAGATTCACGGGTTTTCTTCTCATCACCAAAATAGCCCACAGGCAGCATCCCTGAACGGGCCAGAATGCCCTCTTCACCTCGTTCAGCAAGACACTGCCCATCAACGATCACGGCAAGGTCATCTCGCGGAGCATAACGCATGATTCCTTCGTCGGTTTGAACATCACTGGCACCCACAGTGCCGGTTTCAGTTGCTCCGAGAGAACTCATGACGAAAAGATTCGGCAGCAGAGCTGTAAACCGCTGCTGCAGCGCTTCCGAAAAAACAGCGCCCCCGGACCCAATATTAAAGAGATGATCAAGGGCCCAGTTATCCGCCTCCGGCTTAGACCGGTTTTGTTCGAGTGTTTCAATCAAAGGCAATGCCATGGCATCACCGACTATCGATACAATGTTGACCTGATGATCCTGTATTAATTGCCAGGCGTGGCTCGCATCAAAATTAACCCTATTCGAAAGAACCACCTTGTGGCCTGCAAACAGGGCAACAAGTGACGTCCAAAGCGCAGCACCGTGCATGAGCGGCGCAAGGGGCATTGTCGTCAGCGCCATGCCTTCACTCACTCTTCCGACGAGTTCTTCAGGATGAGTAACGGCCCCGTCTGCATGAAAAAAACCCCCTCCACCCAGCGCCGAGAAAAATAAATGCTTGTGAGGCCACATCACCCCCTTGGGGTAACCGGTTGTGCCGCCGGTGTAGATGATGATCAGGTCATGATCGTGACGAACTGCATCGATTTCCGGGAGCACCGATTCAAGGATCCCTGCCAGGTTTTCACCAAGGCGAGCGCCGCCGACCTCCAGCAGAACCTCCGGACTGGACCCCGGCTTGCACGCTTCCTTTACGTCGTCTGAAAATTCGCTGTCGAAGAGCAAGGCCTTGACCCGTGAATCTTCATAAAGATAGCTTAGCTCAGCCGATGAATATCGATAATTGACATTGAACGGCACAGCGCCAATTCGGCAAGCGCCGAAAAAGCCAGCAAGATACTCTGGTGAATTTGTCAGTTGCAGGCCAACGTTATCGTTCGCCCCCACCCCTTTGGCCACCAGCACACGGGCAACCCTATCGGCAAACTGGTTTAACTCCGTGTAAGTCAGTTCAAGCTCACCATGAACCAGCGCAATTCTGTCTGGAACAGTGTCAGCAACAATCTGCAGGAGGTCTGAAAAATTGTAAGTTGACATTATCAACCCTCTCTCGATATGTGATCTGCGACTCTTAACCCTGAAAATATACAGTCAGCGATGGACAAACCACTCATATAAAGCCATGACGGTATGCCTACCGCTGTCCTACCGGCGGCATATAGCCCCCCGATATCATTGCCATCGTCATCTTTGACCTGACCCGTTTCTTCGTTCACGACCAGACCACCCATTGTCAGAACGGTACAGGGCAACAACCTGGCACCCAGGGAAACATCGATTATGTGTAACGGCAGTTTCAATTCGTGCAGGTCACTTGCGGGTTTCCCGAAGGAGTCAGTCTCACCGCTTTGGACAGCTGCAGATTGCGCTCTAAGCGTGCTGCGCAAGACTATTTCATCAAACCCATAGTGGCTGCAAACTGCTTCAATAGATCGAAATTTCTTTTTCCCAAAAAGCATATTCAAAGCACCAAGTTGCCACTGGAAGGGCAATACTTTTGTTGGCCAGATCTGCCGCCAGGCTTGCCGCACCAAGTCATCATCTAGAATCATCCATGCGCTACCACCCGCCTGGCGCACAATCGCCTCACCAATAGTCGCTCCGTAGGTTGATTCGTTAACGAATCGCGCTCCCGTCCCATCTACTACAATTCCTCGAGACCAGGCTTTAGGCGGGTTGATAAAACGCCAGGCTGTCGCCCTATCCATATGCGCCGTCTTGCCACCAACGGATTCACCCAGGCGTATCCCCGCACCATTATCAGCAGGGGTTCCAAGGGGCATCCCGGGCCGGAATTCAGGACAATGGTGACGGACCATCTGACGATTGAAAATGAAGCCACCGGCACTCAGGCAAACGCCCTTTTTCGCGCCGAAACTAACCCAGACGCGATCTTGCTCTTCTATCTGTTTCGCCCTTCCCAGTAGTCGTTCCGCCCAGGCATGAACGACTTTCGCACCCGGGAGAAAGAAAGGGTAGACCGCTTTAATCGCATTACCGCGTGACTTGCACTTCCTATGCTCATGATAAGCATCACTATCCGGCGGAAGCTGCAAAGCTCTGACACCAATAATTTTGCCGCTTTCATCGCATACAAGCTGCCTTGCTTCGGCGCTTGTATGAATTTCAACACCGGTCTCATCACATCGTCGCCTGAGTGGATCGTAAATCGAACCACCCAGGTTGACCGCACTACGCCCTCGCTTTATCACCCCACGATGGCCCCGCGCAGCCGGGGTCGCGTCATTCATATATTCGGGCAGCAGGGAATTATCAGAATGGTAGAGAAAGTAATCGACATTGGGATAGGAGGTCTTCTCTTTCCAAACCGGCCCACTAAACTGAACTCCCTGTGCCATCAGCCATTCCAGGTTATCTGCGCTCTGCTCGCAAAATCGTTGCAGGGTTTCATCTTTAACGATCCCCTGGGTTTCCAGCTTCAAGTAGTCGAACATGTTCTCGGGTGAATCTTCTTCTCCGTTCGCATGCTGGACGCTAGTCCCACCCCCTGCATAGAAGACCCCACCACTGGCGCGGGTAGCGCCACCACCTTCAGCACAGTCGAGCGCAATAACAGTCAACCCGTTCAGTCGGGCTTTTAACGCAGCCGTAACACCTGCACCGCCTAGCCCAACGACAACAAGATCTGCCTGCTCATCCCATTTCTGGGTATCACCCACCGATCTAACAGGTGCTTCGACTGCGGAATACCAGTGAGGGTCTTCGGAATTCATTCTCTTCTGCAATTTACATTATGCGTATTATTTTCCTATTATTTCGCGCTTTATGAAAGTCTAAAAGTATTTATATTGTCATATACACGTATTTTGGTTAACTTAACGGCCTAGCACACAGTCAGGAGTAACAGCATGCCAATCCCAAAAGTTGCACTAGTCACGGGCGCGACTCGTGGTGCAGGTAAAGGTATTGCCCTCGGTCTCGCGGCGAAAGGAATGACCGTTTACGTGACCGGCCGCTCGGGGCGGACCGCCACAGCAACCCTTAAAGGCGAAACTTTATCTGGAACTCTGGATGAAACTATTGCAGCCATCAATGCAGCCGGCGGCACCGGCATTGGCATCACCTGCGATCATGGGGATGACGAGCAGACTCGACAGGTCTTTGAACAAATAGGGCAGGAGCAAGGCAGACTGGACGTTCTGGTCAACAACGCTGCCTACATTGATGACAGCTTGATCGATCCCGGGGGTTTTTGGGAAAAGTCACTCGACCTTGTTCGCATTCTCGATATCGGGTTGCGTTCTGCTTATGTTGCCAGCTATTACGCGGCACCGCTGATGATCAGGAATCAATACGGCCTGATCACCTTCACTTCCTCCTTTGGTTCGGCCTGCTATATGCACGGGCCAGCTTACGGTGCCCAGAAGGTAGGATACGATAAGTTCGCTGCTGATATGGCGATCGATCTCGAAAATGAAAACGTTGCTGCAGTATCGCTCTGGCTTGGACCCCAGCGTACAGAGAGGACAGAGATCGTATTACGACACCGCGGCGAACAGTACGACGACTTTATGGCAGTTGCCGAAACACCGGAATTCAACGGCCACATCATTCACGCTCTGGCTGCCGACGGGGCGCTAATGGAAAAGTCAGGCCAGACTCTGGTCACCGCGGAACTCGCGCCGGAATACAACATTACAGATACCGGAGGGAATCAACCACCTTCTTATCGAGACCAACTCGGCGAACCTCGAATTCCACACCCAGCCCGGGTTATTTAATCGAGCAACTAGCGAGCCCCGCCTGTCAGTACTTTCCTGCAGCGGAAACAGCTTCCGGCGCAGACGGCAGCCACTTAACCGTATAGGTGCCATTGACCTTTTCCTGGCGCCCCCGGACCTCGCTTCGTGGGTTGTAAAATTGACCGTACCATTCACGGGCCTTGTGAAATGCGCCATCACTCTTGATCTGAAGAATCTGCATAACCGGCTTTTTGTTCGCCCAGACCTCAAAATCCTGTGCAAAAGCAAGGCGACTGGCCTCCTGATACTCCCTGGAAGATGCCACGTCTTCTTCGGTCGGCTCGGCATTGTCAACCTTCACCATTAAACCATGCCAGGCCTTCAGCGTTCCGTCTTCAATAGGCGTATGTGTAATGTACATGATGGCATCATAAAGCCCTGTCACTCTTGAGAGCAGGATACCGGGTCCCGTGTACCAGGTATCAGTCTCCAGTATGTTTGCTCCCTCTGATAGGGTCTTATGTCCACCACCTTGTCTCTGGATAGCAACGTGCTCGCGGAACTCATTTTCAAAGTACTCGAGAGTAGAGCCATGAATCGGCCCCAGATGACCGCAGTCGCAAATATTGTCTATGACCTCCTGCGGGTGTGAAGCCAACTCTCCCAAATGGTCTATCTTCCAGCGCACCCAATGAGGCTCATCCCACTCCGGCAGATCAGGCAAGTCGTACTCGGGCTCACCGCCCTCCGAGTCATACCAGACATAAACACAACCGTATCGCTCCGCAACTGGCCAGGTTTTGATACGTGCGGACGCCGGAATCGGTCCATCATGGTATGGGATGTCATCGCACCGGCCTTCGGAATT
>JABJED010000389.1 GCA_018665025.1 Gammaproteobacteria bacterium | reverse complement strand
CGATTTCGTCACCAGTACCCATACGTTTGCTGGGATGCTGCAGTCGATCCTTTTCGTAGAGGTCAGGCAGCCTTGAGCGAATGTCATCCCATCGTCCATCCTTAATGAGTATTGGTCCGGGTGAGACGGTATTGGCGCGAATACCCTCGCCACCCCAGCGTTGTGCCAGTTGTGCGATCAGGTTGATCGTCGCGGCCTTGGTGGCACCATAGCTCGGGTTAATGGGGACGTCGTGGTGCTCGATGGCGGTGATAGTCGCAATCTGGATGATCGAAGCAGCCGTTGAATCCAGGAGAAAGGGCTTTGCCGCCTCAAAAAACATTGCAGTGCCTAGAAGATCTACATCAAAACTCGCTCGCCAGGGATCAGGGCCTTCACCGTGTTGGCTACTTGCGCTGGCATTGCCGATGCATATGTCGATGCCGTCCATAGCATTTCCCGCATCGTTGACCCATGCTTTAACTTTCTCGGGATCAGAAAAATCGCAGAGGTAACCACGGACCCTGCCTGTCGCAGATAATTTAGTAACAGCGGAATCAAGATCGTCTTTTTTGCGACAGCAGAAACTGACCTCCGCGCCTTCTTCCAGGAGTCTTGTCGCAATGTGAAGCCCAATCCCTTTGTGACCTGCCGAGATGAGTGCTTTCTTGCCGTCGAGTTCCAGATCCATAAGGCTGAATTCCTGTCTTCAGATTGTTGCCAGTCGTGTTAGTCGTCCAGCAGCGAGAACGCGTCCAGATCTACCAGTGCAGCGAAAGTGTTTTTGATAATAGTCTGCCCCAGGAGTTTGCCGCGCTCATTACCCAGATCCAGTGTTCCAGCGATGACCACGGCATAGCAGATCAGGTAGAGTGCGCTAACCTTGTAACGCTCACGGCACTGGTCGAGATCGTAGCTAATACCAGCCCGGGTCAGTTCTGCGTGGTAAAAGGCGACCAGGTCTTCCTGCTTTCTAACGGCCTCTGGGACACTCTGAGTAATAAAATAGGCAAGATCCTGTTCGGGGGCAGAGGTACAAATCGACTGCCAATCAACGACCGCGATCTCGCCCTCTTTAAAAAATATATTATCCAGGCGCATGTCTGCATGGGTCAGGCATACCGGATCCTGACACATGGTCGTCAACAGACTTTCGATGTGTAGCGGGATACTTTCACCGGCGCTTCTGATTGACTCAGGGATCAGATCGCCAAATTGCTCAAGCACGACCGGCCAGCCAATCGGGTAGGTGCTCCGCATACCGTCTATCTGTTGTGCCCCGCCGTGAGAAGGAATGTCTGGAAACTGATGAGGTTGCCAACCGCTGGCGTGAAACCTGGCTAGAGCAGAAATCAATGTTTTTGCTTCGTCCAGTGAGCAACCGGCTGTCTGATCCCCTATCTGCCATTCGGTCAGGTCTTCCAGCAGTATAACGAAATTGTTAGAGCTTTCGTCAAATTCGCTGAAGTAGCAATTCGGGGTTTGGATATCCACACTTCCAGAAATTTCCTGATAGAAGTTAACTTCGCGGCCGTACATGTTGTAACGTTGAGCACCCTCGCGGTTGACAATGGAAGAGGAGGGGAACTTGGCGATGAGAGAGTCCGGTTTGTCCTCGGCGGTATCCAAAAGAATACGCATGACCCAGGACATGACCCCGGTCCCTTCGCTGAAATATACTACTTGATATCCATTGACGGGATATCCCAATGTCGTTGTTAACCATTCCGTGGTGAGTTCATCGGGTGATCGTGGAAATGAGTTCATAAAGTGCTCTGGTGAAAAGACACCGTAATACTACTTTAATTCATTATGGCTAATCACTTAATGTGGTTGATTTGTACTAGCCCCATATCGAGTTCGTTGAGATGAAGTAATGCCGTCTTTAGCGTTTGTTCGTCCAACAAGACGATATATCGCGCAGACTGTCAGGGACAATTTGCGGGCACACAACGGTCATGATTATGAAAAATATTCAGATGCTGAGATGCTGAGATGCTGGGCTCCATCCTCTACAACCTGTTCCTAAACTTTTCGGTGTGGGGTGGTATGACGCCAACCCGTGTTTATCGATGGCGCCCGAATGGCCGCGATGTAGACAGCGCGATTATGGAAATTTATCAACTGGATATGGAAAACCTGCCATACGTGCAGGAGGGGTTGAAAACTTCAGGTAATAATCTGGTGCAGTTCGCAAACTACCAGGATATGCATATACACCAGCATGACATCATGATCCAGCGACACATCGATGAAGGGTTGGCCTCATAGCCCGAGTACTGACTTGGCGATGATGTTTTTCTGAACTTCTCTTGCCCCACCAAAAATGGACGAAGCTCGTGCGTTCAGGTAACCCGCAGTGGCGGTCTGGTCCTGTTCTCTGCCGATGGTCTCTTTTCCCTCGAGTAATAGTCGATTGTTATGGGGAATGCTGTAATTGGCTTTTGCTTCCATCTGCAGGGTGGCGATTTGTTGGCCAAGAGAACTTGCCATCATCTTCATCAGTGAAGACCCTGCGCCGGGATTTTTGCCTGAAGCAACCTTGGCCTGCATGTCCGTTTCCATTTGAGAGAGCGCGGCAACTTCGATATTCGTTATGGCGGTGCGCTTTCTTAGTTCGTGTTCTTCTGGCAAGTCGCGCAGCATAATGTTTAGTTCAGCCATGTCTACTTTCAGTCGTGTGGAGACTGAGCTACCGCCGCGTTCAAACTCAAGGAGATACTTGGCGACATTCCAGCCTTCATTTTCGGGTCCGACCAGATTGTTGATAGGCACTCGAACGTTGTCGAAGAATACTTGATTGACTTCGTGATCACCTGCGAGGGTGATGATGGGTTCGACGCTAATGCCTGGGCTGTCCATCTTTATCAGCAGGAAACTGATACCGGCTTGCTTCTTAACGTCAGTGTTCGTTCGAACCAGACAAAAAATATGATCTGCATACTGCGCATGAGTGGTCCAGATTTTTGTCCCATTGACGATGTATTCATCGCCATCCTTTATGGCTCGCGTCTTCAGGCTGGCAAGATCGGAGCCCGAGCCAGGTTCGGAATAGCCTTGGCACCAGTAGTGCTCTGCAGAAAGCATTTTTGGCAGGTAATGGTTTTGTTGTTCTTTGGTGCCATAGCGAAAAATGACTGGCGCCAGCATACGTAAACCAAGTGGAATTAACTTGGGGGCACCGGCTTTTTCGCACTCGCTGTTAAAGATGTAGCGCTGATTGGAGGTCCAGCCAGGCCCGCCAAATTCTTTTGGCCAGGCAACGCCCGCCCATCCTCGCTTGTGGAGTATTGCCTGCCATGCCATCGCAGCATCATTGTCCCCGAGCGACGTTGTGGAGTTTTTGTTACCTGCCATTATTTCCGGCGTCAGTTCGTCTTTAAGCAATGACCGAATTTCTTCCCGAAAGGCTAGTTCTTCTTTCGTAAGTGCTAGTTCCACAGTTTTTACTCGAGCTGTTAATTTTGTTTTAGTTTAACGAGGGCTTCTTTGCTAGTCACGTGGCAATGCATCGGCGAGGAACCGGTATAAATTTGGAGGGTCCTTTCAGTCCTTTCAACCGAGATTCACCGAGTAGGATTCGCATCTGATTGATCCGTAACCTATCCCGTCACGTAAAACCGCGCATGAACGCAATAACGATCAAAACCTTAATAGTAATCAGCACCCTGCTAGTCGCAAGCTGCACCCATCAACCGAGAGAGCCAATGCAGACAGTATCCTACGTGGACATCAATAAATTTATGGGTGACTGGCACGTCTTGGCCAATATCCCGACATTCCCGGAACGCGGCGCTATTAACCCCATCGAGCGCTATACATTGAATGAAGACGGTACGGTCGATACCAGTTTCTCCTTTATTAACCCGAGAAATGGCGCTGAAAGAGAGCTCAAAGCGACAGGGTATATTCAGCCGGACTCTAATAATGCAGTTTGGGGAATGCAGTTTATCTGGCCCATTAAAGCTGATTACAGGGTGGTTTATCTCGACCCCGATTATCAAACCACTATTATTGGGCGCAAGAAGCGAGATTACCTTTGGATAATGTCACGGGACCCCGATCTTCCGAGGGAGCACCTCGAGTTGCTTATTGAGATGGCTGTTCAGTTGGGCTACGACCGGGGGTTGATCCAGTTCCCAGAGCGGCGAAAGGTTTTGCTCGCGACCGGTTAGCGCCTTGGTGATCCATGTTCCAAAGGCCTGCGTATTATCTGTTAAGGACACTAAGTACCCGTTATCATGAATTTCAAACGAACAATAGGCCGAACATTGGCTACCGAAGCAGAAAACTGGAACGAATGCATTGAAAGAGTCGGTAGGAGCCAGGACAGGGGCGCCTTCCAGTCTCTTTTCAAGCACTTCTCGCCTTTTCTGAAAGCGTTTTTGATCAAGAGCGGGGGCGTGACCCCGGAGAACGCGGAAGAACTCGTTCAGGAAACGATGATAAAGGTCTGGCGAAAAGCGGCTTCTTACTCGTCTTCACAGGCTTCTGCGAGTACATGGATCTATACGATAGCGCGAAATACTCGAATAGATTGGCTCAGAAAGCAGAACAGGCAAAACCCTGATTTACTTAACGCAGAAGACCTGTATGACGAGCGAGAAAACCCAACACCGCTGTCTTCTCTGTCCCATATCAGGACAAAAAAGCTGATTTCCGAACAACTGAGTCAACTACCCGTGGAGCAGGCGGAAGTACTGCAACTGATGTATTTTCAGGGCCAATCAGGGCAACAGGTGGCCAATACGCTGGCCCTGCCACTTGGCACCGTCAAATCAAGAATCCGACTGGCCATGAATAAAATGAAACTAGCATTAGCGCCACTGGGAGACCTGGGTGTTTTAGAGGGAAGTAACTAATGATTAACAGACATCCGGAATCGGATCTTCTGGTTGAGTATGTTTCTGGATCTTTATCCGTTGCGCCATGTATTTCTGTCACAACCCACCTGCAATATTGTAAGCAGTGCAGTGATTCGGTGGAATCACTGGGGGAGATTGGCGGCGAGTTGTTAACTACCGCCGAAGCCGTTCCGGTATCAGATGAATTGTTCGACAGGGTCATTGCAAGTTTGGACTCATTGGTGAAAGAAGAACCCTCGGATGAGCCGCAGCGTCAGTGCAGTGACACTATTTCTGCCGAACTACCTGAGTTCGTGCAACGACTGTTGCCTGACGGGGAGCTTGATTGGCGGAGATTGTCTCCTTCATTAAAAGTCGCACGGATAAGTGTCGGCGAAGAAAAATATGAGCTTGCGTTGCACCGAATTGATGCGGGGGGGAAAGCGCCAGAGCATGACCACCTTGGTAAAGAAATCACAGTCGTGTTGACTGGAAGCTTCTCAGATGAAGACGGGGTGTACCAGCCAGGGGATTTTCTTGTAAGAGAAGCAGGAGACACCCATAGGCCTTTCGCCGCTCGTAACCAAGAATGTATTTGCCTGTCGGTGCTGGAAGCACCAATAAGGCTGACGGGGATAAAGCGAGTCCTGAACCCGTTCCTCAGTTTCACTCCAAGTTAACCTACTCTAGCGGACGGTATCGCCGGCCAACTATATTTTTCCATGCTGATCTTTTTTCTTGGTATTTGCGTAAAACCTAGACAAATCCATAAGTATCAAGACGAAAAGGAAATAGCATGAGCGCTACTGTAGAAAGTTTTGGTAAGAGTGTTTATCTTTTGCCAGGGGACTGCTCGCCGGAGGCAAAACTGGTCAAAGCGGCATTGGTTGAAAGAGGCCTGGAAACGCCGATGATAGACAACGGCCTCTCGCGCAACGAAAAATATAGTCTTGTAAAATCCTCAATGACGGACATTGTCACAACCCTAGGGTTAGATTTGAGAGATGACAGCCTGACTGAAACGCCCCACCGAATTGCCAAAATGTATGTCGATGAGCTGTTCGGAGGTTTGGACTACAGCAACTTTCCTAAGATTTCCGTTATCGACAATAAGATGGGCGTCGAGGAAATGGTGAAAGTCGACAACATCAGCGTGATCAGTACCTGTGAACACCACTTTGTGACGATCGACGGTGCCTCCAGAGTCGCTTACATCCCCAATAACAAAATCATTGGTTTGTCCAAAATAAACCGAATTGTTCGGTTCTTTGCGCAACGGCCCCAGGTTCAGGAGCGCCTGACGCAGCAGATTCTCGTTGCACTGCAAACTTTACTTGAAACCGATGATGTCGCAGTGACGATAGATGCCACCCATTACTGCGTGAAGTCACGTGGTGTAATGGACACAAATTCCACGACGCAAACCACTGCACTCGGTGGACAATTTAAGGAAGACCACAGAACGCGCGCTGAATTTTTGAGATAGGTGCGATGGGCGTGTTAGATACGATTAACGGCTGGCTATCTGCGCCACCCGCAAACTTGATATATCTCGTGCCCACGCTGGCCTTCCTCGAATCTTGTCCAGGGATAGGGCTATTCGTCTCCGGGGTCTTCCTCCTGTCTACAAGCACTCTGCTTTATACATCAGACTCAGCCTCGCTCTCTGCGATTTTGTTGCTGGGTTTTTCTGGCGCACTGTTAGGGGATCACAGCGGGTATTTTGTCGGTCGTCTAATGGGTGGCCGGGTTTGGCACATGACTTGGTTGAAAAACAGGGTAAAGACACGAGCCAAGATACAAACTCAGATAGAAAAATCAGCGTCCATCGGGATATGCGTCGGAAGGCTTGTGCCACTGCTACGGTCTCTGACACCGATTGTTGCGGGGGTTTCGGGGATGCCCTGGCGGACGTTTTTTGTTTGCGACCTTCTTGCCTGTACGATCTGGGCGAGTGGGCTGTATCTGATATTGACGAACCTCGCGCTAATTTCTCTATAGATTTGATGAGCAGGTCTTTCGCTTAGCTAGGCTGGTGGGCCTTCTTCTTCTGTCACGTCTCGGTATTCGACCTGAATACCATGAAGAAAATTTCTCAGGATTTGTTCCTGGCACTCTCTGTAATGCTTGTGCCCCTTCTTTCTGAAAAACGCGCTGAGTTCATGCTTGCTTATCTTAAAATCGACAAGTGCCATCACTCTTAATATGTCTTCAGCCTTCAGGTTAAGCGCTATCTTGAGTTTCTTGAAGATAATGTTGTTGTTGAGTTTGTCTTCCGGTTCCGGCTGGGGACCATCTTTCTTGCCGCGCATCTCGTTGATAAGGCCATTTAGATAGCAGGCCAAAATTCTGTCATCGCATGGCTGCTGCTCGGGATCGTCGTCCTTTTTTAACCAGTTACTGACCTGGCTGCGGCTTACTGCCAGGTCAGCTTGTGAGAAGACGGTGATCATTTTCGAATCGTTAAAATCAAATGAATAGCGAAGTCGGCGGAGAATGTCGTTGTTGTTAATGGTTAAGTCCCGTTTGTTTTTGGTTTGACGCCCTGATTGTTGAGGCGAATGCCATCAGGTTGAATCTTAATAATACGCTGTTTGTAGAGTCCGCCGATGACTTTTTTGAAGGATTTTTTACTCATACCGAAAAGCTCCTGGATTTTCGCAGGATCTGTTTTGTCATGAGCGGCTGCAAATCCATCGTGCCCCTTGAGGTAATTAACAACTGTCATGGTGTGTTGGTCTCGTGTTTCTTGTTCCTGCTTGAGGGCCAGGTCAATCTTGCCATCGGGTCGCACAAATTTGATGAAGCCACGTCTTGATTGGCCAAAACTAAGCCGTTCGTTTACCTCATCTTTGTACAGTAGTCCCCAATGGCTGTGATTGATAATGGCCTTAAACCCCAGATCGGTGCTGTTAGCAATGATAAGGTCAACCTGTTGAGCCGGTTCGAAGTCGTGTGGTGCTTGGTCGTCAATGAACTTTTCTATTTTGGACGAAGCGGTGATTCTGCCATCAGCATTGTTCAAATAGACGTACACCAGATAAGATCGGTCCACCTCCATTGGCCTGTGTTGCTCGCCAAAAGGTGCCAGCAAGTCTTTATCCAGACCCCAGTCCATAAAAGTACCGTAATCTGTGTTCGCGACCACTTTCAGGTAAGCGAATTCCCCAACCTGTACCTTGGGGTTTTGCGTCGTGACGATGAGTCGGGTTTCAGAATCCTGATAAAGGAAAACGGGTAGGTGACTGTCTACCTCCAGGCCGGGTGGACAATATTTAGTTGGCAACAGGATTTCACCCAGATTTTCCCCGTCCATGTAGGCGCCCTGATCAGTCAGTTTTGATACGCGCAAGATGTAGGTTTGCCCGAGGGTCAGCATGGTTGGCTCTTATTATTATCCTGGATGGGTATTCTAACCCCCTCGTCTTGGTTTTGTTCTTCTTGTTGGTGCGGCGTTTTGAGGGTCTTCCGGCCACGGATGTTTTGGATAGCGCCCTTTCATTTCCTTTCTGACCTCCTGGTAGGAAGTTTGCCAGAATCCGGCCAAGTCCTGGGTGACCTGCAGTGGTCTGCCGGCGGGGGATAGCAGATGCACCGTGAGCGGTATCTGGCCGTTGAGGACTGCTGGTGTATCAACACATCCAAACATCTCCTGCAACTTTACTGCGAGTACCGGCGGCGTAGTTGTGTAATCAATCGAGTAACTCGAACCGGAAGGCACCTGCAACCGCTGCGGAGCTAGTGCATTTAGGTGTTGATTCTGCTCCCAGGTCAGTAGCGCTGTAAGAATGGATTTTAAATCGAGTTTCTTAAAATGACTTAGCAGGTTGACGGGTTCGAGATAGGGGCCAAGCCAATCATTCATGGAAGCCAGCAGACGTTCGCTGGACACGTCAGGCCAGGTTTTATAGCCCGCATTAGCTCGGACGAGTTCAACGCGAGCCTGCCATTGTCGAATCTCCGGTGTAAACGGTAGGGTTTCCAGGCCTGAAGTTTGAACATGTTTTATGAGCGCTTCTTTTTTGGCTTCAGCCGGAACCTTTGAGAGCTTGTTGCGGCTTAATACGAGGTCGCCAATCTGTTGTCTTTCTTCGGCAATGAAACGTTTTGTTTTACTGTCCCACTCAACAATAGTGTTGTGCGTAACCTGCTCTGAGAGTAAAGATTCGAATAGGGTTTCATCTAAAGTTGCGGCGGATCGAATCATGTCGCCTTTTGATCTTGCAATTCCTCCGATCTCAGCGACGGCTAGCCATCTGGAATGTCCCAGGCCATGGTTCCCCGGGATGCTTGCTCCCCGGCCATTCGATAATTGAAAGCCACCAGCGTGTCGGTGTCTGGCAATCCGATCAGGGTAGGCGCAGGAGATTAGATAGCCTGATACCTGATCAGGCTTAATCAGGTTTGTCGCTGTGGCGATGACGAGTTGTTTGATTTGCGTGGAAAATATTTCGGCGAGCTGATGGGTGCGGCGAAACCAGCCACGATGTTGATTCGGACATTTTGATTTTCCTTGCAGGATGTCAATTCTCTCGTTCATGTCGGGAGTGTCCCGGCCCAATGGGTCGCGATCTGACAGGATGCTGGCAATGAGGCTGGCTGTGTCGGCATGGCCAATCGATTGTCCACAGATCAGCATATGTGCGAGGCGAGGGTGTACGGCAAGGCCGGCCATTTGGGTACCGTGGTCGGTTAGCTGCAGTCCGTTAGCTCCCTTTACGATCGCGCCGAGCCTTACCAGCAACGATACTGCCTGCAACCAGGGGCCGCTTCCTGGTGGATCCAGCCAGGCGAGTTCCATCGGGTCATTTATCCCCCATTTCAGAAGTTGCAGTGCTACCGGTGTGAGGTCGGCGCTTAATATCTCTGGTGTTGGATGAGGAGCCATCTGATCCTGTTGGCTTTTTGACCAGAGCCGATAACATTTCCCGGGGCGCAGTCTGCCGGCTCGGCCCATCCGTTGTGTGCTAGATGCCTGGGAAATTTTGCGTGTGTGAAGCCGTGTCATCCCCGTTGTTGGATCGAAGACAGGTTCCCTGGCTAGACCCGTGTCGATGACAATATCCACGCCATCGATGGTTAAGCTGGTTTCTGCGATGTTGGTTGCCAGTACGACTTTCCTTTCGCCGGGTTTTGGGACTGGTGCGATGGCGTCTTGTTGTGCTTCCAGGGAAAGATTGCCATAAAGAGGTCGCAGGTGAACTCCGCTGATTTTTCTATTATGCAGCTCGGTCGTAAGCGAGTCTGCCACTCTCCTGATTTCGCCCTGGCCGGGAAGGAATACCAAAATGCTGCTGTCGGGGTGGTCAGTCAGTGCCTTTAAGGTTGCCGCGACAGTCTTGTCATTGATTGAGTCTCGAGGTTCGCTGGGTTTACCGTAGACCAGGTCGACCGGATACTGTTTCCCCTCGCTCCGGACAACGGGTGCCCTGGTGAGTTGTTCCAGCTTATGGCTGTCGAGCGTTGCCGACATGATTAATACTTTAAGTGGATCTTCCTCCCTGAATAGAGATCGCCCTTTCAGACACAACGCAAGCGCCAGGTCTGCATCCAGGCTACGTTCATGAAACTCATCAAAAATAACCAGCCCCACGTCGTCAAGGGAGGGGTCCTCTTGAAGCATCCGGGTGAGGATACCTTCTGTAATCACTTCGATTTTGGTGTGAGACGAAACCCGGGTGTCAAGTCGCATTCGATATCCGACGGTCTGGCCCACAGGTTCCTGAAGCAGATCCGCCATACGGTGCGCCGCTGCGCGGGTTGCGATGCGGCGTGGCTCCAGCATCAATATTTTCTTTTGCTTTAGCCAGGGCTCTTCTGCCAGTGCCAGAGGAACAAGGGTGGTTTTACCTGCGCCGGGTGGCGCCTGTAGAATTGCCTCATGGTGTTGCTTGAGTATCGACTTCAACACTTCGAGAATTTCGATAACAGGCAATTTAATATCAGTGGGAATCAACGGCATAGTCTTTAGAAAACATAGTCTTTAGAAAAGAAGGTTGAGTTGCATCGCAATAGGCCGCAGCCTGGTCGCTATCTGCGGCTTCTACTGTATGTGCCTAACGTCCCTGCCGCAAATCATATAGAATCGAAGCGATTGAGCGCTTCAAATCAGCCGGTTGGGAAGTTCAGTTTGCTAGAGTTTACCAACGGCGTCGAAGCCCGACTACTATCAATAGCAATGAAGACAGATATCGACAACCCATTCAATATTTTCAGGTTCATATTATTAAGGCTCGACAGGCGAAGAGTGAGCATTTTTCTGCTTGCTGTACTGATTACGATGAATGTCAAAGCCGAGATATTTGCACCCTTTACTACCTCAAATATTAGTCCATTTGTGCAATTACATGGCCTGCCCAGTGCGCGTTCTGCAAAGCTGGTGCCTAATAAGGCTCTGGTATGGCAGGTTCAGACGGACATCGCCAACAATTTCACAGAGAACACGGATGGCGTTGAGTCGATACTGATTGATGGTGAGACCTACAGAGTTAACCTGTCTTTGAGGTATGGCTTTGGTGACAGGTGGGAGGTTGGGATCGACGCGCCTTATATTCGCCATG
>JABJED010000388.1 GCA_018665025.1 Gammaproteobacteria bacterium | reverse complement strand
TCTGGTCAAGAACAACACTGCGGGTATTGGCGGGTGTTGAGCTCGAGGAAGTTCGATTGAGCGTGGAACTCTGCAGGACCTATTGGCACTATCTGCTGGGTGTATGGATTGTATTATTTGGGATGCTGTTGTCCACATAGCTCTTCTCTAAAACAAGGGATTTCGACATGAGTGATATTGGGAGTACTACAGGGGCGGTAATAGCTGAGGGGCTGCCTGGTATCGTCGATGATTGGTCGGCAGATAAAGAAGCCTTCCAGGTTCCCTGGGGGAAAGCCATGATGTGGATTTTCCTGCTCAGTGACACATTTATTTTCAGCTGCTTTTTGACGTCCTATATGAATGTCAGGATGTCGACAACGGTACCCTGGCCCAATCCGAGTGAAGTATTCGCGCTAACGATCTTTGGCAATCACATGCCATTGATTCTAATTGCCATCATGACTTTTATTCTGATTAGCAGCAGCGGCACGATGGCGATGGCAGTCAATTTCGGCTATCGCAAAGATCGGGTTAAAACTGCGGTATTGATGCTGGCAACAGCGGCATTTGGCTTAAGTTTCGTTGGAATGCAGGCGTTCGAGTGGACAAAACTGATTGTGGAAGAAGGTGTCCGCCCCTGGGGAAATCCTATGGGCGCAGACCAATTTGGGGCCTGCTTTTTCATGATCACCGGTTTTCACGGTCTGCATGTCAGTGCGGGGGTGATTTATCTCAGTATTATCGCCTTCAAGGTTTATCGGGGAGACTATGACAAGTCAAACAATTACGAAGCAGTTGAGATAGCTGGCCTGTATTGGCATTTCGTTGACCTGGTCTGGGTCTTTATTTTCGCGTTCTTTTATCTTTGGTGACGTCCATGGAAGCAACAGCAGAAGGTCAACAGCACCCAATTAGCATCTACTTAAAGATCTGGCTTCTATTGTTCGTGCTGAGTACTCTATCGTATATGGTTGATGTTATGGGGTTTGAGAGCTACCTCAGATGGGGGTTGATTCTTCTCTTCATGTTTCTAAAAGCTGGATTTATCATAGCGATCTTCATGCATATGGCCTGGGAGCGACTTGCTCTGGCCTACGCCATACTTTGCCCACCGCTATGCCTCCTGGTGTTGATTGGTTTGATGGCAATCGAGGCAAATTATACTTTTTTCACCCGTCTATTGTTCTTCTCGCAATAACTTTCGATGCCCAGCCAGGATCTACAAGCGAACAGCGCTAACGACTTGTCCGCTAGTTCCTGGCGGGACTACCTGGAGCTTTGTAAACCGCGTGTAGTTCTGCTGATGCTCCTTTGTGCAACGGTTGGAATGTTTCTTGCCACTGACTCATTTGTCGCCTTCGACTTATTACTTTTTACTAATCTCGGTATAGCACTGGTCGCGGGTTCAGCTGCCAGCGTCAATCACATTATCGATGCACAAATCGATATCAATATGGCAAGAACCGCGCAGCGGCCGATTGCTCAGGGACGAGTTAGTGTCAAATCGGGAATCTTGTTTTCCGCGGTCACGGGGATCGCTGGCATGTCGATTCTTGCATTGTTGGTCAATCCGCTAACTGCCTGGCTGAACCTGGGATCCTGGATTGGTTACGGGATCATCTACTCAGCTTACTTAAAACGCGCAACTCCGCAGAATATTGTTATTGGTGGATTGTTCGGCGCAGCACCGCCATTGTTTGGTTGGACCGCCGTTACCAATCAGATTGATGCTGGTGGTGTATTGCTCGTCATGATCATCTTCACATGGACCCCCCCACATTTCTGGGCCCTTGCGCTTGACCGCAAAGAAGAATACGCCAAGGTGAATATTCCCATGTTGCCGGTTACGCACGGGGAACGCATTACCAAATATTACATCCTCGGTTACACCTTGCTATTGGCAGGTGTGACGGTCATTCCGTTTATGATTGGTATGAGCGGGGTTATCTATCTGCTGAGTGCACTCGCACTCGGTTTTGTATTTATTGTTTGGTCAATACGACTTCTTCTGGACCACGATGGAGCGGCCATCAAAACGTTCAGGTATTCAATTTTTTACCTGATGATGCTTTTTATCTGCCTTCTCATTGACCATGTTTACCTGGCCTATTCGATCTAGGTAACCTCTGATTAAGGTCTATTTTCGCTAGTACGGCGTCAGACGCGTACTCAGAAATTTGGTAACTTACAACAGGTTAACAGGTTTCCTCCGCGCGCCTCTTCCTTGCCCTGACAAAGATATCCCCTTAATCAGAGGTTCCCTGGCTCAAATGCGTTTTCTGCTGAGCACTACTGAACAGGTTTCGATCAATAAAAGCAGTCAACCAATGTAGCGATGCCAATATCCAGTGCGGACTACCCACTTCCGTTGCTGCTTCAAGAAGTTTGGGATGATCTTGAAGGGCGATCGTCAGGCTACTTTCCTGATTCGGGTCCAGATCAACGATGAAAACATGTTTGCCATCTTCCAGCGCTGATTCAAATTGTTTGTAATGATAGTTTGTTTTCTGCAT
The DNA here is from genome assembly GCA_018665025.1 of Gammaproteobacteria bacterium. Taxonomy (GTDB): domain Bacteria; phylum Pseudomonadota; class Gammaproteobacteria; order Pseudomonadales; family Azotimanducaceae; genus UBA9659. Next base: position 3 of record JABJED010000388.1, on the reverse strand, counting down.
ACC
>JABJED010000387.1 GCA_018665025.1 Gammaproteobacteria bacterium | reverse complement strand
TTACTTCTGAATTGAACGGTGTCGACGAATGGCGCCGTGGGCGGATCTTCCAGGCTATGCAGCGAGACGTGGATCAGGTAATCCTCTGGAAACCCGAGCGCCTGCGCGAAGGTGGTGCTCGTCTCCGGTCCTGCCGGGTAGATCTCACCTATGAAGCCCAACGTGTCGTAGAATGCTCTCTGACGTTTCATGTCGGTGGTGTTGAGCCCGAAATAGCCTTGGCGCATGAGACCGAGATCGGCCTGCGTTACCTGGGTTACGCGAACGCCGAGCGCTCCAATGGGCCTGCCCGGAACACTCACCTCGATCGTATTCTCCTGATTGAGGTTCAACGGTACGACGACCTCGCCGTTCCCCTTAAAGTCCTTCGGCTCGACAACACTACGGCCGTTGACCTTTATCCACGCATTGTCGATACCGTTGTCCTGAAGAACAAGCTTCGCGGGACCGTCGATGGCCCTGAATGTAGCAGAGTAAGTCGTTGGTTTTCCTTGCACGAGTTCATAGATCTCCGGCCCGAAGCGAGTCAGGTTAGCTTCGTTCGCTGAGGCGCCGGGCGCAAGCGCCAAAAAGCCCAGAAACAATGCGGAACCGGCTGTTCTGAGAACCAAGGCTGGAAAGGTACGAGAACTCTTGATTCTAGTCATATAGGTTTCCCCAGGCACGAGAAGTCACTTAGTGTGACGGTAAGCGACGGCCCCCCGACACAATCCTCGGGGATGTATTTGGTCGGTTTCGCCGCTGGCATTGGTACAAAAACATAAAATGGAAATCTAACAACGCAACATAGCATGGTGGTGAATCTTTAGTCATCGTATAGCAGGCCTCAAGAAATCTAATGCGTCACACTTATCTAGTTAGGTACCTATTAATTACAAAAATAACGTGGCGTTAAAATTCTAACTTAACACCACGGCATCTTCCGGCACCCATGTCCGGGAAATCCGATGCTGAAGTAGATAACGCAATAAAACCACGATATTTCTGACACTCTGTCTGTCGATCTTCCAGGCGCCCGAACACTCGCCATCAATTGGCAGCCCTCAAGCCAATTAATTATAAACACAGGAGTCAGATTAGCTGCCTATAACTCGCTCAATTTAAACGTTGACATAAGCAATGATTAAGCGAATATTTACTTCGTATGACCGCGAGGGGGATGAAAATGTGTGACCACACATTTAAGGAAACATCCATAGCGGCTATATCATCAGGTTCACGCTTGATGATGCCTTTAGCATACTATGCAACGAATGAAGGTCTTGGCCTTGAAGAATTTGCAGCTGATGCATTGACCCAACGAATCCAAGAAGAGACCCCTAAGAGCGAAAACAACTATTTAGTTAATCAACTAAAGAGGGTATAGCCATGAGTTTTAGACTTTTAGCAGTTATCGTATTTTTTCTTGGAACACTGGGTACGTCAGCAGCTTACTCTGCTGAAAACCGGGCAACAATCGAAGAAATTATTGTTACCGCCCGGAAGAAACAGGAATCTGTGCAGGACGTTCCAATTGCCATGACCGCGTTGTCGAAGGAGCTTAAAGACTCCACCATTCGCGACCTGGCAGACATCGAGGGTTATGCACCCAATGTCGTTTTTAACGACGGTTCTGCAGGCGGTGGTGGTGCGAGCACACGAGTCATCATTCGCGGTATTGCGGGAAGCGCCATCGGGGAAAAATCATTCGATAATCCCATTGCAGTTTCTCTGGATGGTGTGTTTTTTAATTCAGACTCTGGAAGGATCGTCCAGAATTTCGACGTAGAACGTGTCGAAGTACTGCGCGGCCCCCAGGGGACCTTGTTTGGTCGAAACACTGTAGGTGGTGTGATCAACGTAATTCGTAGCAGACCTACCGGAGAGGTTGGCGGCAAGATCAGGCTCACTGGCGGGCGCTACGGTCAGGAGGAAGTGCGAGCCTTGTTTAACTTCCCCATCGCAGATACGTTGGCTGCGAAAGTCTACTACGTCAGCGTGCAGGACGATGGCCCCCTGGACCGTACGTTCGACGGCGGGCATGCGCCGCAAGTTGACTACGAAAATTACGGCATTCAGCTGCTGTGGGAGCCAAACGACAATTTTGAAGCCTTGTTGAGCTTGGACCGATATAACAACGCCAGCGATGGTGGTGCACCCACGAACTGGAACAATAGTGGCGGAGTAGTTGATGGTATCGGCTTCACATTTCCTTGTTTGATTTTTGGGGATTGTGCAGGTAATGATAAAACTATCGGTGATGTCGGCGATTCAGTGGATACTAATCAGCGCAACGAGGGTAACTACCGTAACGATGTTATCGCGCTGACCATGAAATACCAGATCAACGACAACTTGACGCTAATATCGACAACAGGTTGGCACGACACGCCTTACGAAGATGAGATCTCAGAGCTGGATGGCAGCGCCCTTGACTTCATCTTCATCGATAATAGGAATGAATACGAGCAGTTCACCACGGAGCTGCGCCTTGAGGGCAGCTACGAGCGCTTCGATTTTGTTTTAGGTGCCTATTACCTGGACAGCACCTACGATCAGGACTGGGCAACCGTCGGTTCTTTCTGGTCGATTGTTATCCCACCTGCAGCCGGCGACTTGGCTAACAGTGCAGAGGACACGGCGATATGCGCGAGTAACGCGATACCCGGCAACGATACGTTATGGTGTGATGTCAGCTTTGCTTCAGGCGGTGAACATTTTGGTGAATCGCTTGGTGCGGGTTTCGACCAACGCCTTTTTCAAACCCAAGAGACCGAGTCCTATGCATACTTTGGACAGCTTGATTATGAGATCAACGACAAACTGATCCTGACCGCGGGTGTTCGGTGGACCAATGACGAAAAGGACTTCACCGGATTTCAGGCCTATCAGGGTGCGGCAAGATACCGCTATCCGTTCAATTTCGATGTGCCGCACATTGCGCTTGACAACGATTGGAGCGAAACGACCTTAAAGCTTGGTCTCGCCTATCATGTGACCGACGACATGATGTTCTTTGGATCCTATGCCGAAGGATTCAAAAGCGGCGGGTTTTATGGCGTTAACCAGAACATCCGGGATTTTGATCGCAATCAATATGATCCAGAGACTGCCGAATCCTGGGAGATCGGGATGAAGTCGCAGTGGATGGAAAACCGAGTGCAGTTGAACGTCTCGGCATTCCTAAACGATTTCAAAGATAAGCAGGACTCTAACGTCGTTCGCGACGAGGACACGAACACCGTAGCGACCGTATGGGAAAACCAGTCTTCAGTGCAGTACTGGGGGGTCGAACTCGAGTCGCGGTTCGTGGTCAATAATAACCTGGACCTTTTCGCTACGGCCGGTTATCTGAACGCGGAATACGATGATTTTTTCTCACTCGGCGCCATTCCCGCTGAAGATCCTTGCAACCTGGACAATAGTTGCGTGCCGATAGATGCCTCAGGCTTTACCCCCAAGTATGCACCGGAGTGGACCTTTGGTCTTGGCGGGACTTACACCATTCAATTGGGCCCAGGTGAACTCTCGGTGCATGCGAAGTATAACTATGTGGATGAGCAGGAAACCGACACGTTCAACGATGACGGTACCGGAATCCCAGAGACGGAATTTGTGAGCGCACAGATCGCTTATGAGTGGAATCGATTTCGCGTCACTGCGTTCGGCGATAACCTGCTCGACGAGGAATTCGAGATTGTTGGTTGCCTGTCCGTTCTGTTTTGCACCGGCGGAATCCAGTTAGGCACCACCTATGGCGTTGAAGTGGAAATGACGTTCGGTAACTAACCCGACTCAAGTGGGGAAAAAGCGCGGTTCTGCCGCGCTTTTCTTATCCGTTTTTTGCGCTAGCCTCGTCCGAACGGTCTAACCGGTCTGGTGGAACGCCGGCCGGCGATCTATGAGTGAGCCGTCTATAACAGCGAATAAATCTTCGAACTGCAGTATCACATGCTCGCTCGGAGTGGGGCGCAGGAAGACATTCGACCCAACAAAAGAGACCTCCGGATGCAATCTATAAGGGCCGGTACATCGGATGACCCGGCTCACGGATTTGTAGAATATTCAGGGCAAATTCATCAGGTGTCATGGCTTCAATTGAATTCGGGAATGAATGGGAC
>JABJED010000386.1 GCA_018665025.1 Gammaproteobacteria bacterium | reverse complement strand
CTGGAGATGCACGGCGGCCGTTACAAATCCGAGGCCGAGTTGGAGGCTGCCTACCCCGACGGCGATTACATTTTTCGCTATGACGCGCCCAGTATCGGCGCCGTCAGCCAGGTCGTTACTCTGGGTAATCCCAATGCCACCGGCTCAGGTATACCCAAAGCGCCGCAAATCTATCTAAACCAGAATGGCAAATCGGTGGCGCCGGATAACATCGATCCGCAACAGGATTTACGGGTGACCTGGAGTGAATTCAGCGCCGGTGATGCCGACCCCCTGGGTATTGTTGATGATTTACTGTTCGTCATTATGGGTGACTGCGATGGCGTGCGGCGCGCCCACAGTGGCCGTCCATTTGAGAATACCCCTTACCTGACTTACGCCGACGAGTCCTTTGTCATTGACGCCTCGCGACTACTGCCAGAGAACGTTTACCAGCTATCAGTAGAGCACGCGGTACTGGATACCACGCTGGAACATAATGTGCCGGCGTTCGCTACCTATGCCACTTCCACATTCCTGGATATTCGTACCACTGGCGAGGCAGAACCCGGCACCGCCTGCCGTAGCATTCGCAAGAAGTTTGATGCCGGCCAGGCAGTGCTGTAATGGCAGTGCCTGTATTGCAGCGTGTGTTCTCCAATCTACTGGGGCCAGCGGCGGTGATGGCCGCTGGTACGATGGGAGCCGGCGCGGCTGCCTCGCTGATTCTCACAGGCGCCTGGTTTCGCTACGAACTGTTGTGGGTGATTCCGCTGATCTTGCCAATATTCGTGCTGTCGGTGGATTCCGCCTCCAGGGTGGGGCTACTCAATCCACGCACTGGCATGTTCAGTCAAATCCGCCAACATATTCACCCGACGGTGGCCTGGCTGATTTTCGCTATAAACGTGCCGGTTCATTTGCTGATTGGAATGGGCCAGATGTCGGTACTGACTTCAGCTCTGATGTCCTTGCTGGGGTTTTATCCACCCGAGGCCGCCGCCACTGCTGACTATGCGGCGAGCTATCATTATTGGGAGATAGGCCTGTCGGTGGCTGCCGGCGGGGCGATCGTCTGGTTACTTACTTCCGGTGGCTATCAGCGCATGCAGCGGGTCATGACCGGGCTTATGATTGTGATGTTTATTGGTTTCTTTATTGTTGCCCTGAGTGGTTTGCAGGAAATTGGTGCCATTGTGGCGGGCTTTGCGCCCTCTATTCCCGATGATCTGGCAGTACCCGGGCAACAAGCGATGCGCAGCAGTAGTGGTTCGATTATTGCCATCGTCGGCAGTGCGCTGGCACCAGCGGCCCTGCTGGGCATTCCCTACATGTGTGCCGATAATCTGCGCGGCAAACCTGATTTGCCGGCCGAGCTACGCAAGTCGGTTCTGAATCTGGGCGTAGTTTTTGGTGGTTATTCGGTTTTTGTGATTATAGCCGGTGGCTACGCCTTGTATCCGCTGGATAATCACGCCGCTATTGATACGGTGCACGAGGCTGGCAAAGTGCTGGTCAACGCTTTCCCAGAAGGCCTGGGATTTCTCGGCCCGATTATTTTCACCGCCGGGTTATTGATCGCCGCATTAACCACTTTCGTGGTGGTAGTGCAGGTCATGTGCTACTTCTGCCTGGACATGCTCGGTCTGGACTGGCGTGATGTAGAAGAAAACAAAAGTTTTCGGCGCCTGCTGGTGCTGTGGATTCTGCTGCCAGCTATATTGGCCCCATTCTGGAGTTTTCCAGCGCTGCTCAAGGTACTGCTGCTGATGGGTTTTAACGCCATCGTTATTCCGCTGGTGTTGGTCATTGTGCTTATACTGGTGAACAAACGTGCGCTTATGGGCGAATATAAAGCCAGCCTGGGTCGCAATATAGTACTGCTTGCCGGGCTTTTTTTGTCAGTGTGGTTAGTAGTGGAAAAACTGCCTGACTATGTGCAGATGATTACCGGCTAGAGCAGGAAAAAGTCTCGGTAACAGAGGAATTTCGGATGCACGACAATCCAATATCGATCGCCTTTCAGACCGATAAGCCGCTTGCTTATTACGGCCCACTGGCCGCCGCTGCGGAAGCGGCTGGCTTTGATGGCATCTCGGTGTACAACGACATGCTCTATCAGCCGGCCTGGCTGCCGCTGCTCGAAATAGCCCGGCATACCTCAACGGCACAAATAGGTGTTGCGGCGGTGAATCCGTTTACCTGTCATCCGATTAATATTGCCGGCAATATGGCGCTGATAGATGAGGCCAGTAACGGGCGCGCGTACCTGGGGCTGGCGCGCGGCGGTTGGTTGGATTACGTCGGCGTTTATCCCACGCGCACCATTCAATCACTGCACGAAGCTTTTATCTGCATTCGTCATCTGTTGAACGGTGACCCTGCGGCGCTGCAACAGGACATTTTTCCTCTGGCCGGCGGTGACAGCCTACGCTGGAACATTCAGCGGCCTGACTTACCCTTGCTGCTCGGCTCCTGGGGTTTAAAAACCATCGCCGCCTGCTATGCGCAGGTTGACGAGATCAAGCTGGGGGGCTCAGCCAACCCGGCAGTAGTGCCCCATTATCGCCAGCATCTGCGGGACGTGGGTGCCACAGAGGATGTCGGTATTGTAATGGGTGCTGTGACAGTGGTGGATGAAGACGGTGCTGCCGCGCGTGATCTGGCACGGCGGGAGGTGGCTTTGTACCTGCCGATAGTGGCAGAACTTGATCCCACTTTCGAGATAGACCCAGAGTTACTGGCGGGTATCAAAGCTGCAGCGGCAGATTACGATTATGAGGCGGCTTGCCGATTTATATCAGATGATATTCTGGCGGCCTTTGCCCTGGCTGGAACGCCCACCGATATAATCGAGCAGACTGAAGCATTATTTTCGGCAGGCGCCAACCGGGTGGAATTTGGTACGCCTCATGGCCTGACGGCAGAGTCGGGTTTACAGTTGCTGAGTGACAAAGTGTTACCGGCCTTTCGAAGCGGGAGTAATTAAAAATGACAACAGAACTGCGCGAGGATGAGTTTGAACTGTATGACCTGCAGGTCGTCGTTGAAGCCATCGCTGGCAACTGTACTTGTGCGATGACGGTAGGTGATTCGGTATTTCTCAGAGGTGGTAAGATTTCGATGCCCGAGGGAGCTGATTTTTGTCTCTATGCGCTGCAGTCTGTTATTCCACTGCTGCCCGCCAAGCAGCGCTTGTTGCACCCAGCAGATTGGATGGAAACCGATACCCGCGCACTGTGCCCAGACCCTGGCTGCGGATTGACCATGCGTGTTGACCGACTGCAGAAGCGGGTATTGAAGCACGATGATGTCAGTCCAATAGGGTGGCAGGACTGAGTATGGATAAGAAAACATAACTCCTGCCTCTGGCGGTGAACGACCGGGATGAGTCGTTGGCTAAAGTGGTTGACGATATGGCGAGAGAGCTGGTCAATTTGACCGTGGCCAGGTTGCTGGTTTAACGCTGGACGAATTGGTTCGTCGGATTATTTCCCAGAGCCCAGATTTTAATGAAGGAATACAAAATGGTTAGTTTACTTGCTTCCGGTCTGACTGGCGCAGACGCCCCCTCATAACGTAGATCCCGATGCTATGCCCTAATGTACTCGTTCAAGTAAACTGTCCCTTAATTAACTAAAGATCAAAAAATGACAAACAATAGCGATGTTACGCTCACGCAAGGTAGCAGCGCGTATGCAGACAGGGTGCCCCGACTGCTCAAACTTTCCTATGCCCTCGGCGCCTCAGCAGAAACAATTTTTGGCGTTGCCTTTAACGCCTTCAACTTCTTCTTCTACACCAACATCATGGGCATACCTGGCACTCTCGCTGGACTTGCAATAACCATCGCACTTGTTTTCGATGCAATAACTGACCCATTAATAGGCGCATTATCTGACCGTTGGCGATCAAAGCTAGGCAGGCGGCATCCTTTTATGTTCGCCGCGCCTCTCCCGGTGATGATCTGTTTATTTTTCATCTACTCACCACCGGAACTCCTGGGTGATTCAGGTCTGTTCCTGTGGCTTACGGTGCTAACCGTACTTATGCGAACTAGCATTACCTTATTCCATGTGCCGCATCTAGCCCTAGGTGCAGAGTTGTCCGCTGACTTTACCGAAAGAACTCGAGTCATGAGCCTAAACACACTGTTAGGCGGCCTCGGCGGATATGGTACCTATATCATCGCGCTCACATTCTTCTTCAACAAAACGCCCGAGTTCGACAATGGGTTGCTCAATGCCGCCGCCTACCCAGGCCTTGCTATTTCTGCCGCGTTGTTAGGCGGCACAGTGATGCTAGCCTCTACGGTATTGACCCTAAAGGTCGTTCCATTGTTACCGCCCATGCCTGACAGCGTCGAGCGGTTTAGCCTCTCGAGCTTTTTACTGGACCTGAAGTCTGCGTTGACCAATCGAAATTACTTAATGTTATTGATTGGCTATTTGTTGCTCAGCGCAACCCTTGGCACAAGAGACACCATTGGCCTGCACATGAACACCTATTACTGGGAATTAGTGCCGAGCCAAATTCGATACTTCGCGCTGGCGGGTTTGGCGGCCACGCTGTTTGGCTACGCGGTGACCGCCCCTTTACATAACCGTTTTGAGAAAAAACCAGTCCTCATTGTCGGATTGGTTTGCTTACTCATTTTTGCCACCGCGCCAGTTCTACTGCGAATTTTAGGTTTATTCCCTGAAAACGATTCCGATATGCTAATGCCGACGCTGATGGTCTTTTACCTCTTTACGTTGATCTTTGGCGTAATCCTGCTGATCAGCGCTATGTCAGCGCTAGCAGATATTGCTGACGAGCACGAACTCAATACCCATCGTCGCCAAGAGGGCATTTTTTATGCTGCCAGATCATTTTTCGCCAAAGCATCGTCAGGGCTTGGGCACCTGCTAGCGGGCATTGCGATTGATGTGATTGATTTTCCCGTTGGCGCAGAACCCGGCACTGTGAACCCAGACATTGTATTCCGCCTGGGATTGATCGACGGGCCGATTGCCGTCATCCCGGGCATCATCGCCGTCTTCTTTTATTTGAAATATCGCCTAACGCGAGCACGCCACGAAGAAATCCAGGCTGAGCTAGCTACGCGGAGAAACCTCCAAGTCAACCAATGACCCCCAATATAGGTGGGAAAAACAGTATCAATTACAGTTCATTTATTACTACGCGGCTGGTCACGTTCTCTTCTTTCCCGCAGCTTACTTCCTGATAAATTCATAAGGGCCATGAATGAAATTTTTCAATCACTTAGCGCTTTCCACCCGAAGCGGGTTCACGCATTACTTTAACTTTAAGGGCAGAGCAACCGTTTCAGAGTTTTGGTATTTCATGCTATTTTTCTTACTAGCGTACGCTGTGGTTTGGCTCATCGATCACTTCTTCCTGCCGTCTTTAGTCACCTTAAAGGACTTGCCCTTTGGACATTTCCTACCAGGGGCTTATATGGACGATCAAGTAGGTTTGGCCGTTCTGGCGTACCGCCCGGTTATGGCGATACCTACCCTTTCAGTTACTGTTAGACGGTTACATGATGTTGGTAAAAGTGGCTGGTGGTGTTGGCTTTGGCTAATACCCTGGTTAACAAGACCAAGTGCACAATCCGCGGGTTTCGATGGCGCAGGGGCACCTTAGAACCAACTCCAGATGATCGGCCTGTCTCTCATGGTAAGCACCTCTACTGCGAGCAGGTGTCACTTGGTGAGTTCGCCTCAACAGGTGAAAGCCTGCATAGCTTTAATCCTTCGCCCACATCCCCAGCGAACCGTAAATCATATTCTCTCTGAGTTAGTAGGCACATCAGGCAGCATCATCATCTGCCACAGTTTCAGTTTCAGTTTCACTAGCAACAGAACCAGAGTCTGCCGTGGAAGCTGAAAAGGCTGTTAAAGCACCCTTAGAGCGATCACTAGTCGTTACCAGAAGATTATCAGCGTCGTTAGCGAACGCGGGATACTCGCACAGATTTATTCATGGCTTCTATGAACAACGTGAAGCCAAAGAAATCCTCCCGAATCACACCGTTTGACTGGCAATCTCTTTTGGACATCCACTTAACATTTTTTTGGCGCCAGACCTGGCCATTATCTAAATAAAAGAACAAACGATTGGCAGAAGAGCTCGACTCGCAGCTTGTGATGACAACCGAATGCTCTACATTCGGTTCAGCTTCTTCCTGTGTCGCTAGCCCAATCTCATCGGTTATGGGCGGAGGGGATTGATCGTTCTCATTGGTCTCGTGGTTTTTCGACTCCAGGAGCTTGTCGAAACAGACGAGTCGTTGCTCGCTAGATTCAATTTCACCACAGTCTCTTAGTGAAGATTTAAGGCTTTTAGCGGCTACGGGTGGCAACACCGCGAACAATATAGCGGCTGTAATAATCTGTTTGTAAAACATGTCACTTTCCTGAATGAGTGATTAAGGCAGTTTACTTAATTATTCAAATTGATTCCCGTGAGATCGAAATGTGTGAGCTTAAATGTGTGAGATTAAATGCGCCGATCTGAGTCTGTGATGAATGCTATCGCTTAATTTCGTGAATTGGATTTATTCCCTCTACCAACGACTTTTTATAACCATTGTGACGTGGCTCACAAAACCATGACTTTGCGCACTGGCTGCATTCTGGTTACCTATTCCTATGTCAATTTCTCTCCAAGTCACAGATCAACGATAATTGGAAACCAACCAGAAAGAGTATTAAGTGAGAACTATTCGGATGGATTCGCGACCTTAGCCGGAGAAAACCGACCTTCGCACGTGAAGCCGGTAATGCTGTTTCGGCACAGCTGGCAGATATCCCCAATTCTTTTGGCCGTGCGGGTTTTCTTTGGTCGCGGGGCTACTGTTGAGGCTCATGGAACATGCTGGTTCGGCCACCATCAATCACCAGGTCATGACTATTCACAAAACGGCCTTCATCGCTTGCCAGGTAAAGTGCGCCAGTTGCGATATCCAGCGGTAACCCAGCTTTCTGCATTGGAGTCGCTCTGGCAAGGTTACTAGTAAGCTTTTCCATCTTTGCTGCATTCTGATCATCGCTTAATGTGTTTGCTCGTGCGGAGCCACCATAAAAAATAGGCGTTGCAATTGCGCCAGGAGAAATGCAGTTCACTCGAATCCCACTAGGTCCAAGGCGGACACCTGCAAGCTTGGTGTAGTGCGTGAGCGCCGCCTTAGCAGCCGAGTACAGCAACCCACCCTGGTTATCTCTGAGCGCTGCGACACTTGAATTGTTAATGATGCTGCCGCCACCCCGCTTCTGCATGTGTGGCACAACATGTTTAATGCCAAGCACCGCGCTACTGAACAACAACCGCATGGCATAATGAATGGTGTCCTCGTCGACCTCTGTAACATCTCCCGCGGTAGGTCCACCAGCATTGTTGAAAAGAATATCAATGCCGCCAAAATTTTCTGCCGCAAACTCGATTGTCTTTGCAATGTCGTCTTCCCGCATGACATCAGCGGTAATGAATTGGCACGCATCTCCCAGTCGTTCCGCTATGGCAACCCCCTTGCCCTCAGAGCGTCCACAAATCACAACCCTGGCGCCTTCCGCGACAAATAGCTCCGCTGTTGCCTCTCCTATACCGCTGGTTCCACCGGTGATCACCGCTACTCGATTCTGCAAACGCCCTGTCATTTTCTCACCTCAAATTTCCATCACTGGTTTTGTGTTTTCTTGTCTCTTTGATTCGACTGCCGCCGGAGTGTACTGGTAGGCTATTCCCTAAAGTAGTCGCCAAAAGGCTGCCGGCGACTTGCCACACTGACAGGGCCAAGGCCCAGTTGTCAAAGTAGCAAGTGCCCGCCGTCCAGCACCAGGTGCTGGCCCGTCACAATGGAATGTCCTTCGATAAACCCGAG
>JABJED010000064.1 GCA_018665025.1 Gammaproteobacteria bacterium | reverse complement strand
GTTCCCGCGGTTATCGTGAATGGCAAATACCGTGTTGAAGCTGGGATGGTAGGTAACAGTAATGCAGGTATGCTGGAGGTTGTTAACCACCTTATTGCAAAGGAACGCGAACTTATTAATGCCGGAGCGGATTCAGGGGGAGAGTAAAGGGTTTCTCTGGATTTCGGCTGACGCTGACGATTCGGGGTTATTACTTTCATCGGCGCGAGATGCATCCACGCGTTTCCGCAATTCTTTCCCAGGTTTGAAGTGTGGCACGAACTTCCCAGGTTTATGGATACCGACTTCGCCGGTTTTCGGATTACGAACAGTTCGAGGCTTACGAAAATGATTCGAGAAAGTGCCGAAACCACGGATTTCTATGCGTCCACCCGACGCAAGGCTGTTAGACATAATTTCAATCAGCGTGTGAACTGCCAGGTCAACATCCCTGTTGCTTAACTGATCGAGTTTGTCTGACATCCGTTTGATGAGTTCTGACTTGTTCATTTGGGTCACCATAACGGTCATATCTGTCATCTTACTAAAATATTTATATGTTTCAATATGTTATGGCAATTTACTAAAGTGATAAATTAAAAACCACTAGTTTCTTATAGATTTAATATTCGAAAAGAAGCGTTATTGCGCTTTACCACGTTGAATCATGTGCGGTGATCAATTAGAATTCGCCATGGCGCACTACTATCTCCTCTGGGCTAATGGCCTTGCTTATACAGTAAGTGATTACTCACATACCTGCCTGCAAAGAATCCTGTGCCGACCCCTAAACTATCCCTATCTGACGTCGAATTGTCGTTCGCCGTCTCAACTTTATTGTGTCCGTACGGAGAGCTGAATGGCGACGATTTTAGAAGGTGTATCACGTACTTTTGCTGAATTCCTGCTGATTCCCAGGTTAACCAGAAAAGACCAAAAACCAGATCAGGTTGATTTATCGACGCCGCTCTCGGCGATCGAACCGAACAAATTGGCGCGATTCAAGATTAATACGCCGGTCGTCTCTGCAGCGATGCAGTCAGTATCCGGGTCGCGCCTGGCGATTGCTCTCGCGCGACAAGGTGGCCTCGGCTTTGTTTTTTGCTCACAGGATATTGCCAGCCAGGCTGAAATGGTCCATCAGGTTAAAGCCCATAAAGCGGGGTTTGTGTTAAGTGACTCAAATACGAAGACCGACACCACGTTACTTGAGGTCATAGAGCTGATGAAACGAACAGGACATTCCACCGTCCCTGTCACCGATGACGGGACCGGTACCGGGAAACTGCTTGGCTTGATTACAGACCAGGATTTCTGGGTATACGAGGACGACCTGTCGAATACGGTCGGTCAGCACATGACCGCCATCGAGAAAGTGATTTTTGGTGCCGAAGGCCTTACCCTAAAGGAGGCGAATCGCCTGCTTCACCAGCACAAGAAAAACTGTCTGCCAATATTGGATGATGATGGTCACCTGACGTCACTCGTGTTCAAGAAAGACTATGAAGATCACATGCTCCATCCACATGAACTGCTGGATGGCTCGAAACGATTGTGCGTCGGTGCTGCTATTAATACGCATGATTACAAGGAAAGGGTGCCAGCGATGATCGAGGCAGGCGCTGATGCGCTGTGTTTTGACTCATCAGATGGGTTCACGGAATACCAGAAGGAAGGCATCGAATGGATTAGGCACCAGTACGGTCAGAATATTGTTATTGGTGGCGGTAATATCGTTTCCGCTGAAGGTTTTGACTATCTTGTTGAAGACGGGGGTGTGGACTTCGTCAAAGTAGGTATGGGCGGAGGATCTATTTGCATCACGCGGGAGCAAAAAGGCGTAGGCCGAGGGCAGGCGTCAGCTCTGATGGATGTCGTTCGTCGTCGTGATGAATATCTGGCTGAGACGGGACGCTATATCCCAATCTGTTCTGATGGAGGCCTGGCTAACGATACACAGATAGTCATTGCGCTGGCGATGGGCGCAGATTTTGTCATGATGGGGCGGTATTTCGCTATGACAGAAGAGAGCCCAACCCCAAAGACCTCTATCAATGGTCAGATGTATAAACCGTACTGGGGAGAAGGGACGAATCGCGCACAGAACTGGCAGCGATATGCTGAAGATATGTCGACTCGCGAAATGGTTTTCGAAGAGGGAGTTGATGCCTATGTGCCACTAGTTGGCAGTGTGGCTGAAGTGCTGAAAACAACGCTCTACAAGCTGCGATCCACTATGGTCAATGTCGGCGCTGATGGTCTCTCCGAATTCAGGGAGCGTTCGATACTAACGCTGGTATCCGAACAATCCGTGATAGAGGCAGGAACCTCCAGTGTGTTCCAGTTTAGTGCGACCAGAGATATCGAAGAGTCAAACTGGGGTGGTAAGAGCTAACAGGGCCTATAATTGTTCAGGTAGTCAACGGCCGCCGGTTCGGTATAATGGCGTCCGGATTGATAGTGAGTATATGTAGTGAGTAAGTGTAAAATTCTGGTATTCCTGGTCAGTATCATGATCTCCGGACTGGCCTTTGCCAGTACTGATGACATTGCTGAAAGAATCAAGAGAGTTGGTGATGTCTGCGTAGAAGGTGCCGAGTGTCCCTCCGAGACAGTATCGCCAACGGTTGCTGCGCCAATGGTTGTTGTCGCCGATGGCGCCAGCGTTGAATCCAATTTCAACAAAAGCTGCGCGACTTGTCACAATGCAGGTATAGCGGGCGCTCCCAGGTTTGCCGATGCTGCGGCCTGGGCGCCAAGGGTAGAAAAGGGCATGGATACGCTGTATGCCAGTACAATCAATGGGCTGCCACCTGCGATGCCGCAGAAAGGTATGTGCTTTAGCTGTAGTGATGATGAACTACGTGCGTTGGTTGACTATATGGTCGACGCGGCCAAGTAGGACATCACCTGATGGCGCCCATCAGGGCGACCGGTCTAATTTCCGATATCCAATTGCCTCAACTAAATGAGGTGTCTCTATGCGGCCTATTCCTGATAAATCCGCGATAGTGCGTGCCACTTTTAGGATCTTGAAGTAACCCCGGGCGGATATTCCAAGTTGGTTTACGGAATCATCAAGAATTCGAGTATCGCCTCGTGACAGCTGACAGTGCCTGGCGATCTGCTGGTTATCCAATTTGCTGTTCAGCATCCCCTGTCGTTCCAGCATCAACGTTCTTGTATTGGCTATGGTTGACTTCAATTCACGGTTCTCTGGCTCAACTGTGGTCTTGTCGCTCAAGGTGCCGGTTGGCAAGGGTGGCACCTCGATGTGCAGGTCAATCCGGTCCAGCAGTGGCCCGGAAAGACGGGACCTGTAGCGATGTATCTGCTGTGCGGAACAGTCGCATTGCCTCGTATCGTCGCCGAAGTAACCACATGGACAAGGGTTCATTGCCGCAATTAACTGAAAATGTGCTGGATACCTGACCTGCTGTGCGGCTCGGCTGATCCAGATTTCACCAGATTCCAGAGGTTCTCGCAGCACTTCGAGCACTTGCCGGGAATACTCAGGAACTTCATCGAGAAACAGTACGCCATTATGCGCAAGAGAGATCTCGCCCGGTTTCGGCGGATTGCTGCCGCCAACCATGGCTACCGCACTTGCTGTGTGATGGGGCCTGCGAAATGGCCGCTGTCTCCATTTTTTATACTCGAATAGTTGTCGTGAAACGGATGCAATGGACGCGACCTGCAAGGATTCTTCCAGGGTCATCTGAGGAATCAGCGAGGGAAGCCTGCTGGCGAGCATCGTCTTCCCGGTACCGGGAGGACCAACCATCAGCAGATTGTGACCACCAGTGGCGGCAATGGTAAGTGCTCGCTTCGCCGAAGCCTGGCCCTTCACATCTGCCAATGAGGCTGTTTCACTATCCTCTGGATCAGGCTGCCATTGCCTGGGCGTGGCAAGTGGTTGGCCCGTGGCCAGATGCACCAGCACCTCATGAAGGCTTGAAGCAAGGTAAAGATCCTCTGATTCAGCCAAGGCAGCCTCAAGCTCGCAAGCTTTCGGTACTACAAGCCGTCGTCTCTGGCCTTTATTGCGAAGCGCGGTGGGCAATATCCCACGGACTGCGCGAAGTGCTCCTGTCAGCGATAGTTCCCCGAGGAACTCATAAGAGTTTATGGATTCCGGTGGGATCTGGTTCGACGCAGCGAGAATTGATACCGCGATCGCAAGGTCATATCGACCGGTGGACTTGGGTAGGTCTGCAGGCGCAAGATTTACAGTTATCCTTCTCGAGGGGTATTCAAAGCCGCTGGTCGTGATTGCAGCCTTTACCCGATCTTTGCTTTCCCTTACCGCGGTTTCGGCGAGTCCAACAATAAGCGTTTTGGGTAAACCGGAAGAAACATCTGCTTCAACGATAACCAGTGGAGCATCAATGCCTAGTTCTGCGCTAGAGAAAGTGGTCGCGACTGTCATCAATCAATTGTACCCACGCGATTCCGCCCAGCACTGAGCCATACGCTGCTAGTACTGTAAGCAGATGGCCATTAATGCCGCACGAACTTGGTGCAGAGCCCGACATCAATGGCCGCCCTCTTGCACCACGCTAGTGCGGGCGCTATGCCGGAACTGTCTAAAAAGTCTCTAACCTATTGTTTATTATACTTTTTATATAAGTTGGCACAGTCAGTGCTCTGTATACAACCACACCAGATGATCTACACTATTAGATCAGCGGTGTTGGACCCCTTCGATTCGATGGAATTGGTAATACCGGGAATGACTAACGCCACCTTGTTCGATCCAGGTTAATGACACGGAGTGACGTATGTACGACCATTCGCTAGGTTTGAAAGGCTTCCGGGCCATGAATGGGACTATCATCGGCTCTGGAAATTCGGTACATTGCCTAAGTTCTAGGTGAAGCTTTGCAAGGAGAAAATTAATGAAACTAGTCTCTGCAATTATTAAGCCCTTCAAACTTGATGACG
>JABJED010000385.1 GCA_018665025.1 Gammaproteobacteria bacterium | reverse complement strand
TGATGGATGGCGATGTGGTGTGCGAAAAAATTAAACAAAAACTTAATATCGACTACGGCGAGACAACAGCGGACAACAAATACACGCTCCTGCCGGTGACCTGCCTTGGCGATTGCGACCACGCACCAGCGATGATGGTGGGCGACGAATTGCACCACGACCTGACCATCGACAATATCGAGGAGCATTTGTCATGAGTAACGGACAGCTTGATAAACCGCTCACCAAGAATATTATTGGCTTCGACGGCCACACCGACCTGGCCCGTTATGAGAGCCTTGGCGGCTATGCCGCGGTTCGAAAAACGATTGGCCGTACTGACCCGGATGCCGTACTTGAACTGCTGAAGGACGCGAATCTTCGCGGCAGAGGCGGTGCAGGATTCCCAACAGGAATGAAGTGGAGCTTCGTGCCAAAGAAAGAAGGCAATGGGCATCGCTACCTGGTTGCCAATGCCGACGAAATGGAACCGGGCACTTTTAAAGATCGATTGCTGATGGAAAAAGACCCGCACCAGCTGATCGAGGGCATGATCCTGTCGGCCTATACGATCTCTGCAGACGTGGGCTATATCTTCATTCGGGGAGAATACCATGTTGCCATCGCTCGCCTGCAGGAGGCTATAGACGCTGCCTGCGCCTCAGGTTTGCTTGGTGAGCATATCCTGGGTTCCGAGTTTTCGTTTCGACTACATGTCCACGTAAGTGCCGGGCGTTATATCTGCGGCGAGGAAACAGCGCTACTAAATTCCCTGGAAGGCAAGCGCGCTATCCCCCGGGCGAAACCGCCCTTCCCACAGGTTAGCGGGCTATGGGGGCGGCCTACTATCGTCAACAATGTCGAGACCCTGTGCAATGTCACTCATATTGTTGCCAATGGTGCTGACTGGTTTAAGTCCCTGGGACTTGGCGTTGATGGCGGCACCAAACTGTTCGGCGCAAGCGGCCGGGTCGCACGACCGGGCTGCTGGGAACTACCCATGGGCACGCCGATCAGGGAAATTCTTGAGGAACATGCCGGCGGCATGGCCGAGGGCTACCAGCTTAAGGGTTTTCTGCCAGGCGGGGCTTCCACAGACTTCCTCACCCCGGACCATCTGGATGTACCCATGGAGTATGACACCGTCATGCAGGCGGGTAGCCGCATGGGCACGGGCACAATGATTATTCTGGACGACCGTTCGTGCGCGGTCGGCATGATCGCCAACCTGGAGAAGTTTTTTGCCCGTGAATCCTGCGGGTTCTGCACGCCCTGCCGCGAAGGGTTGCCCTGGGTACAGGAAGTACTGGATCGAATCGAGGCAGGCAACGGCGAGTTGGACGACATAGAAGTCCTGGAACGACAATCACAGTTTATCGGTGCTATCGGCAACACTCACTGCGCTCACGCGCCGGGGGCGATGGAACCACTGGCCAGTGGCCTGAAGTATTTCCGGGATGAATTTATCACTCATATTGAAGGTAAGGCCTGTCCTTACCAGCGAGAGGTGTAGGGCGTGCCGACCATATTCGTCGATGATCGTGCTATTGAAGCAAAAACAGGTGACAACCTGCTAGAGGTTCTACTATCGAACGGGATAGACGTCCCGTACTTCTGCTGGCATCCGGCAATGGGAAGTGTTGGCGCGTGCAGGCAGTGCGCTGTTGTTGGCTACGCTAATCCCGACGACACGCGGGGGCGAATAATCATGTCCTGCATGACGCCAGTGACTGAAGGCGCCCGTTTCTCGGTGGACGCAGAAAACGCCACCTCATTCCGCAATTCCGTTGTCGAAAACCTGATGCTGAATCACCCGCACGATTGCCCTGTCTGCGAGGAAGGCGGGGAATGCCACCTGCAGGACATGACCGTAATGGTTGGCCATAGCGATCGTCGTTACAAGGGTCTAAAAACGACTTTTCGAAACCAGTATCTGGGCCCGCTTATTGGCCACGAAATGAACCGCTGCATTACCTGCTACCGGTGCGTTCGTTACTACCAGGATTACGCCGGCGGCGATGATCTTGCAGCATTTGGGTCCAGGGACAGGGTGTTTTTTGGTCGCGCTGAGCCAGGTGTGCTGGACAACGAATTTTCGGGCAACCTGGTAGAGGTCTGTCCGACAGGTGTTTTCACAGACAAGACATTATCGAAACACTACACCCGAAAATGGGACCTGCAGTCTGCCCCTACCGTGTGTCAGGCCTGCTCGCTGGGTTGCAATACTTATACTTCTGAACGCTATGGCGAAGTTCGCCGCGTACACAATCGCTATCACAATGAGGTGAACGGCTACTTCCTGTGTGACCGCGGGCGGTTCGGCGCGCAGCATGTGAACTCACCGAAGCGTATTCCCGGGGCAGGAATCCGAAATGCAGATGGTCTGTACGAACCTGTATCGATCGCAGATGCGCTGGACAAAGTTAAAGGACTGCTGACCGGGAAGGTCGTTGGTATTGGATCACCCCGCGCCAGCCTCGAGTCGAATGAGGCCCTGCGTCAACTGGTTGGCGCCGAGAATTACTGCAACGGCATGACATCAACCGAGCGTGAAATGCACGGCGTCATTCTTGAGGTTCTGGCCAGCAACCTAAGTGTACCAACGATGATGGAAGTCGAGACCTTCGACGCCATACTGGTCGTTGGTGAGGACGTCACCAATCATGCGCCCAGGCTCGCACTTTCGATCCGGCAAGCCGTTAGAAACATCGGGCAGCAGTTGGCGGCCGACATCGGCATCAGTCAATGGCACGATGCAGCGGTACGCGAACTGGAGCAGGACGAGAAAAGCCCGCTGGTCATTCTTTCCCCCATGACTGATCGACTGGATGACATTGCCAGTGATACCCATCGTTTGGCACCAAACGATATTGTCTCGATGGTTGAACAAATTATCGAAGCCATTGACGGGGATAAACCCTCCCACGCCAAAGATATTGCAAGCACATTGCTGGCGGCAAAACGTCCGCTCATTATTTCAGGTACCAGCCTTAGCAGCCCCAATATACTGAAGGTTTCCGCCAACCTCGCCGCCGCGCTTGCAAGGAAAAACCCCAGCACCGGTATTTTTCTGTGTGCCTCAGAGGTCAACAGTGTTGGCGTTGCAATGATCGACAACACGAGCAATGCGGAAGAACTTTTAGGCAACAGGCCAGAGACCGTCATCGTGCTGGAAAACGATATCGATACGCGCCTTGGCAGCGCACTGCTTGATGAGGTGAAAAACCTCGTTGTCATTGATGCAATGGACAACCCAACGACATCGCGTTCCAGCATCGTTCTGCCGGCCGCTTCATTCGCTGAAGCAGAAGGAACCTTCGTCAACAATGAAGGCAGGGCGCAGCGTTCAATGGCAACCTTTAATCCTGCGGGGGACATCACACCTGGCTACCAGCTTCTTAGCGCGCTGGGCGGTGATCACTTGTCCGCCAGCGGATGGCAACAAAAGCTGGCTGCTGAACATGCTTCGCTAGCAGGGGTAGTGACCTGCGCGCCCGATGAACAATTTCGCATTGAAGGAAGCCGGGTTGCACGCATGACCCACCGTGCCAGTGGCCGCACCGCGATGCTGGCGAATGTTTCCGTGCACGAACCGCAGCAGCCGCTGGATACAGAATCACCACTTGCCTTTACCATGGAAGGCAACCAGACAAGGGCTCCCGCAAGCCTGCGCCCCTATACCTGGTCGCCGGGCTGGAATTCCAATCAGTCCATACACAAGTTTCAGGATGAAGTGGGTGGGCCCGATAAATCGGGCGCCACCGGTATTCGCCTGTTCACAGGGTCAACCGAGCTGACAGGGTTTGAACTCTCGGAAGAGGCAGACGCCAACCTGATCGGTCAGGTACACATCTTTGGTAGCGACGAGCTCAGCAATGAGGCTGCAGAATTAGCCACGCTGATTCCCCAACCGTATGCCCGCATGTCTAGCGCCACCGCCGCCAGCCTGGAGGTCTCTCACCATGACGGCCTTGCCTTCGGCGACATCATCATGACAGTACTGGTGGATGACGAAGTCGCTGAACGCTGCGTCGTCTATCCAATGATCCCGGGCACCGAGGCCCTTGGGAGCGCGCAGTTATCCGGATTACAAAAAGTAGCAGGTTACACAGCGCCTTCTGACCCACTCCGGCCAAGCCTGATCACCACAGACAGGACAAGTTGATGGAAGAGCTGTTTATCTATGTTGTGATCTTTGGCACTCTGTTCGGGGTCTTTGGCGGTGCAGCAATTCTGGTCTGGTTCGAAAGACGACTACTGGGTATCTGGCAGGATCGCCTGGGCCCTAACCGGGTTGGACCCTTCGGTATCGGCCTGGCATTAGCGGACATCATCAAGCTGTTCGCAAAAGAAGACTGGATACCACCCTTTGCTGATCGGTTCGTGTTTGTGTTCGCGCCAACCGCCATTGTTATGGCCATGCTGCTGGGGTTTGCTGTCGTCCCCTATGCGCCCGGTGTCCATATCGCGAACCTTAATATCGGATTGCTGTTCTTTCTCGGCATGACCTCTCTCGCCGTTTACAGCGTGTTGCTGGGCGGCCTCGCGTCCAATAACAAATACGCTCTGCTGGGCGGCCTGCGAAGTGCAGCACAAATGGTCAGCTACGAAGTATTCATGGGCCTTTCTCTAATGGGCGTTGTCATGCTGACGGGTTCATTTAGTCTTGTAGACATCGTCCACTGGCAAGCAGACAACTACTGGTTCGTGATACCGCAGTTTATTGGCTTTGTGGTGTTCGTGATTGCCGGAATTGCGGAAAGCCACCGCCTGCCGTTCGACCTGCCTGAAGCAGAACACGAATTAGTAGCCGGATTTCATACAGAATATTCAGGCATGAAGTTCGGCATGTTCATGGTCGGCGAGTATCTGGGACTAATCCTGATCTCATGCATGATTGTAACTATCTTCTTCGGTGGTTGGCTTGGCCCTGCATTCCTGCCCCCGTTTATCTGGTTTTTTATCAAGTCGTTCGCCTTTATTTGCTTCTTTATTCTTCTACGGGCAGCCATACCACGACCACGATATGACCAGCTGATGTCATTCGGGTGGAAGTTCATGCTGCCCCTGACACTGATCAATCTTCTTGCGACTGGAGCCATCGTGTTATGGGTATGATTCTGAAAGCAATCTGGAGCCAACTGGTTACCCTGTTCGAGGTGCTCCGACATACGTTCACGAAAGCCGACACAGTTGAGTATCCAGAGGAGATGCCGTATCTCGCGCCTCGCTATCGCGGCCGCATTGTACTGACCCGTGACCCTGACGGCGAAGAACGATGCGTTGCCTGCAACCTTTGTGCTGTGGTCTGCCCCGTCGATTGTATTGCCCTGCAGAAAACGGAAGACGATCACGGCCGCTGGTATCCGGAATTTTTCAGAATCAATTTCTCGCGCTGCATCATGTGTGGCATGTGTGAGGAGGCCTGCCCAACCTACGCCATCCAGCTCACGCCTGATTTTGAAATGTGTGAATACGACAGGCAAAACATGGTTTACGAAAAGGAGCACCTGCTGATCAGTGGCCAGGGCAAATACCATGGATACAGCTTTTACAATGTCAGCGGCAAATCGATCGAGGATAAAGACAAGGGTGAGGCCCGGAACGAAGCACCACCTGTCGATGTAAGGAGCCTCTTACCATGATACTGGAACTATAAAATGCTTGAGCTGGGACTATTCTATATCGCTGCGACCG
Organism: Gammaproteobacteria bacterium; assembly: GCA_018665025.1. Lineage (GTDB taxonomy): Bacteria > Pseudomonadota > Gammaproteobacteria > Pseudomonadales > Azotimanducaceae > UBA9659. Next base: position 25,623 of record JABJED010000385.1, on the reverse strand, counting down.
TATCGCTGATCTCCACCGTCCTCGCGGTGACTCGGTATAACGCGGCGCACGCACTTATTTACCTGATCATATCCCTGCTTGCGTCCGCCATTATTTTTTACCTGGTGGGCGCGCCCTTTGCCGCTGTGCTGGAAGTCGTGATTTATGCTGGCGCCATTATGGTGCTGTTCGTCTTTGTCATCATGCTGCTGAACCTCGGTCAATCAGGTGACGTCGCTGAACATGTGCTGCTCCGACCTCGGATGTGGATAATTCCTTCCCTACTCTGCGTGATACTGTTCGTTGAGATCGTCTATGTCCTGCAAAGCAGCGAGAGTCTTCTCAACGGGGTGGTCGTTGGGCCCAAAGAAGTCGGGTTGGAACTTTTTGGACCCTATGTTCTGGCTGTAGAGATCGCCTCTATGCTGCTACTCGCAGGTCTGGTAGGCGCGTATCACCTGGGACGGCGTTATTTTACTGATGTCAGGGACGTGCCCACTGCGCAACCTCTAGCCGCTGTGTCGGGAGACGACCATGAATGAAGCCATCGTCATCCCCATGGAACACGGCCTGCTGCTGGCGGGCATTCTATTCCTGATTGGTCTGCTGGGTGTTCTGGTACGCCGCAACATTATCCTCATTCTGATGTCTCTGGAGATCATGCTGAACGCCTGCGGGCTCGCGTTTATTGTCGCCGGCGCTCATTGGGGAGTCGCCGACGGACAGATCATGTTCATGCTCATACTAAGCATCGCCGCCGCTGAGGTCTCGGTTGGCCTTGGCTTGCTACTACAAGCCCATCGTCGCTTCGGTTCGTTGGATGTTGATCAAGCAAGCAGGATGCAGGGGTAAAATAATGGCTGACTATATCTACCTTATCCCGCTGTTGCCCTTAATGGGGTTCCTGCTGCTATTCACCACTCTGGGCAATCTTCCGAAAGCACTGGTTGCCCTGGTGGGCGTTGGCAGTGTCGCGAGTTCAGCTATGCTCGTTTTGCTCACTGCACTCGAATTCATGACCTTACGAGAACCACTTAGCACCACGTTATATACCTGGATCAATGTTGGTGGCTTCAGCCCCTTCGTCAGCTTTTACGTAGACGGGTTAACGCTGACCATGCTGTCCGTGATTACCGGCGTGGGTCTGCTGATCCACATCTACTCGTCACTCTTTATGCTGGACGACAAGGATTACTCCCGGTTTTTCAGCTACATGAACCTGTTTGTATCCGCCATGCTGGTACTGGTACTGGCCGACAACCTGCTCCTGCTGTTTGTCGGCTGGGAAGGCGTGGGTTTGTGCAGCTACCTTTTGGTGGGGTTCTGGCACGAAGATAGCGCCAATGGCGCCGCAGCAAGAAAAGCGTTCATCGTCACCAGGGTTGGCGACACGGCGATGGCGATTGGCATGTTCCTGTTATTCGTGCATCTAGGCACGCTCGATTTTGCACCCATGACTGCCGCTGCCATTAGCCAGTGGCCTGAAGGAAGCCCGGTATTAACAATCGCCTGTCTGTTACTGCTTGGTGGCGCGGTCGGCAAATCCGCTCAGCTGCCACTACAAACCTGGTTACCGGATGCCATGGCGGGTCCAACACCAGTCAGTGCGTTGATTCACGCGGCCACCATGGTAACCGCGGGCGTTTACTTGATCGCCCGGACACACGACCTCTTCCTGTTGTCACCCTTCGCCCTGAACACTGTTGCAGTAATAGGGGCTGCTACTTTGCTTATGGCAGCGTTCACCGCCATCACTCAACATGACATCAAGCGAATCCTTGCCTACTCTACAATCAGCCAGATTGGTTACATGTTCCTGGCGCTGGGCGTTGGCGCATGGGCATCGAGCATCTTCCACCTGATGACCCACGCCTTTTTCAAGGCCTTGTTGTTTCTTGCCGCAGGCGCCGTCATCTACTCGCTACACCACGAGCACAATATTTTTAAAATGGGCGGGCTGCGCAAGAAACTCCCCGTGGCATTCTGGAGCTTCCTGATTGGCAGCGCTGCATTGGCGGCGCTACCTTTCACTTCCGGATTTTACTCCAAGGACGCCATTTTACTGTCAGCTTATGAGAACGCGTGGCAAGGTCCCCTGCTCTGGGGCATAGGGTTGCTCGGCGCCCTGCTTACCTCCATCTACAGTTTCCGTCTGGTTTTTATCGTGTTCTTCGGCGAGGTAAAAACAGAGCCCTCCAAGCCGGCTGGCTGGCTGATGGCAGCGCCATTACTTGTCCTTTGCCTGCTTGCGCTGGTGGGTGGATTCATCGTGGTACCGGTCATGGACGTATTCCCTGCGGCGACGGGACCTGCTCACGACGGCCTGATAGCGATCATTACGCCTGCAGTCCCCATCGTCGGCGTGGTCATTGCTTACCTTATTTTCCTGTCACACAGCATCGACATCTCTCCCTGGACCGATTCCAAAATTGGTAAGGCGCTTAACCGGTTCTGGTTTTCACACTGGGCAATGGACTGGTTGTACGACACCTTTATCGTAAAACCGTATGCGTGGATGGCAGACGTCAATCGAATGGATATCGTCGACTGGTTCTACAACTTCACCGCCGATGTGGTCCGCTTCCTTCATGAGCAGACTACCCAAAGCCAGACAGGGCAGCTACGCACCTATGCCGGGGTGATGGTCCTGGGCCTGGCAGCCATAACGGCCATTGCATTCTTCTCCGGTGGAGGCACGGCACCATGACGATGATCCTGATCATGCTGACCCTGTTCATCGGCGGGCTCGCTGCCTGGATGATCGAAGGCTGGAACCGCGACCTGCCCCGTTGGATATCAATTGCCAGCATTACACTTGCCGCCTTGTTACTGGTACCGCTATTGGATGCGCCTGTCGAGATGCTACCGCTGGCTCATGGGGTCAGCGCCCCCTGGCTGGAATACATCAACGTGCCCTGGATCCCACGTTTTGGCATCAGCTTTGTATTTGCCATTGACGGCCTGAGCCTGCTGCTGGTGGCGCTAACGATCTTCCTTGGTTTCGTCGCGGTACTGTCTTCCTGGAGTGAAATAGAAAAACGCCCGGGCTTTTTTCAGTTCAACCTGATGTGGACACTGGCGGGCGTCGTAGGCGTTTTTGTCTCTTTAGACCTGTTCCTGTTTTTCTTCTTCTGGGAAGTGATGCTGATCCCCATGTACTTGCTGATCGCCATTTGGGGACATGAAAAGAAATCCTATGCGGCGATGAAGTTCTTCCTGTTTACCCAGGTCAGTGGTCTGATCATGCTAGTCGCCATTCTTGCGCTCGTACTCGTCCACTACAGCCAGAGCGGCGTCCTGACGTTCAGCTATTTCGACCTTTTGGGACACAGCATCGATCCCGATCTGGCTTTCTGGATGATGTGTGGTTTCTTTGTTGCCTTCGTGGTCAAGCTGCCGGGCTTCCCGTTCCATTCATGGCTACCCGACGCACATACCCAGGCGCCTACCGCTGCCAGTGTCCTGCTAGCGGGCATTCTCCTTAAGACTGGCGCTTATGGGTTGATTCGATTCACGGTGCCATTGTTCCCGGATGCGGCGGCGGAAATTTCCACCCTTGCAATGTCGTTAGGCGCCATTGGCATACTCTACGGTGCACTGCTGGCCTTTGGCCAATCAGACTTCAAGCGGTTGGTCGCTTACAGCAGCGTGAGCCACATGGGGTTCGTGCTGGTTGGTGTGTTTGCGTGGACCGAACTATCCATTCAGGGGTCAGTCATGCAGATGGTTGCGCACGGTTTCTCCACGGCAGCCCTGTTCATGATCGCCGGAGCACTACAACATCGATTACATACCCGGAACATGAATGAGATGGGCGGACTCTGGCAGGAAGCGCCCAGGATGGGTGCTATCGCTATGTTCTTTATTGTCGCCTCGCTTGGCATGCCCGGCCTTGGGAACTTCGTTGGCGAGTTCCTGATCCTGCTCGGCGCATTCGCCGTAAACAAGTGGATCACCATCCTGGCAACTCTCGGACTTGTAACCGGCGCCATGTACGCGCTGATGTCGTTACAGAAGGTTTTCCAGGGCGAAAGGGAATATCCCCACAAAAATGGAGGCATCAGTATGCCTGACTTCGGCATGCGCGAGATGATTGCCATGATCCCCATGATGATAGGGCTCATCTATATTGGCGTTTACCCTCAACCTGTATTCGATCTGGTGAATCCGGTGCTTGCGAGCCTGTATGAGTTAACGGGTACCAATAACAAAATCTGGGTTGGGGTGCTGCCATGATCACCACCGACCTGCTTGCACTGCTGCCAATCATCACGCTGACGGGCGTCATCCTGGTTGTCATGATGGTCATCGCCTTCGCCAGGAATCTGGCATTGACCTGCCTCTGCTGCTCCATGGGCCTGGCGCTGACGCTCGCCGCCATCGCCTGGGTCAGTATCAACCTGGAGCCTCAGTATGTGACGCCACTGATCGTGGTTGATGAGTATGCCCTGCTCTTTTCCAGCATCATCGTCATCGGCGCCTTCTTCATCTGTCTGCTGGCATACAGTTACCACGCTGACCGCGGTGAAAATCAGGACGAGTATCTGATGCTGATGCTCCTATCTACCCTGGGTGGCATCATACTCGCTCACAGCGCTCACTTTGCATCCTTCATTCTGGGCCTGGAACTGGTTGGTGTTTCGCTTTATGCGATGATTTCTTACCCGGTCCGCGGATTTTTCAGCCTTGAAGCTGCGCTGAAGTACCTCATCCTCTCCGGGGTGTCGTCCGCCACCTTACTGTTTGGTATCGCATTCCTGTTTGCGGTTACCGGAAGTCTGTCGTTTCAGGGTATGGCAGATGCAACTGCCCACATGGAACACGCCAGTGTGTTTGTCCTGATCGGCGCGACTTTTGTACTTGCTGGTATCGCGTTCAAGTTATCTCTGGCTCCTTTCCACATGTGGACACCGGATGTTTACGAGGGTGCACCCGCACCAACCACAGCATTTCTTGCGACGGTTTCCAAAGGCGGTATCTTTGCGGTGCTGCTGCGCTTCTTTGTGTCATTTGATGGTTTTAGGTTTGAAGCGATTCTGGAATCACTGTTCTGGGTTGCACTCCTTTCAATCCTCGTTGGCAATATACTGGCCTTAATGCAGGACAAGATAAAACGAGTGCTTGCTTACTCTTCGATCGCGCACATTGGTTACCTGCTGGTCGGGTTCCTTGCGGCCAGTGCAGTGGGCGGCAAGCAGCTTGCCTTAGAAGCCAGCATGTTCTTCCTGATCGCCTATTTCGTGACGACCATCGGCGCCTTCGGGGTGGTGACTATTATGTCCGGGAGCACCGAGTCGGATCACGATACCGACCAGCTCTCGCAGTATGAGGGCCTGTTCTGGCGCCGCCCCCTACTAGCTACTTTCTTCAGCGCGATGTTGCTATCACTGGCAGGTATACCGCTTACGGTAGGATTCATCGGCAAGTTTTATATCTTCGCGGCTGGTGTACAGTCGGGCCTGTGGCAATTACTCGCGGCCGTTGTGGTTGGCAGCGGTATCGGCCTGTACTACTACCTAAGAATCATTTTTTCCATGACGAAGCAACCCGTTTCAGAGGACGAGATCGACATACCCCTGGCCGGCGGGTGGGCACTTGGCATGGTTTCAGTATTGCTAGTCGTATTGGGTGTGTATCCGACACCCGTAGTGGAATGGGTTACATCAGTAGCTCGGGCACTTACCTGAACGACCCGTGATAGTACCGGCTCTCAGTTAATGAGCCGGAAATGACCAGGATTAACCCTGATGAGGAGGTAGAACCATGTTAGGTTCCGTAGAACTTAAGGATTACATGTTAAGAAACCCGGTCACTGCCAGGCCAGAACTCACCGTTTACGAAGCAGCACTTCGGATATTGGATCACAAAGTATCCGGTCTTGTTGTCGTGGATGAACGGAAGGCATTAATGGGCATGCTGTCGGAACTGGATTGCCTGCGAGTTATTCTTGCGGGTGTCTACAATGACGAGGAGTATGGCGCTGCGCTGGTGGGTGATGTCATGACCCGTGAAGTTGAAGTCCAGCATCCTCACGATGATATCGTCGATGTTGCCACCTCAATGCTGGACCATAAACATCGCAGAAGACCCGTCGTGCAGGATGGGCTGCTGGTTGGGCAAGTGACGTGCCGCCAGATTCTGAAAGTTGTTACTGAAGGGCTTATAGACCCAAAACGCCGCTAGCCCAAGGTTTCGATTAGTGCCGAGTGCGGCTGGAGGTTAAATCCGGCCAATTCGATCTATATCCCTGCTATTGTTAGTTTTCACTGACAAGCAGAGGAGATATCGCATGACCCTGGTCACACCTAAAACGCGGGAAGCGCTTCCAGACATGGAAGCCGTTTTCCAGGGGGTCGAAGCGGCCATGGGGTTTGTCCCTAACAGCATGCTCACCATGGCTCACTGGCCGGAACTGCTGCAATCATTCGGGGGCTTCGCCGGTGGCATTATCAATGGTGGCGAGCTGGAAAGAAGCTTAAAGCAACTAATCGCATTCGTCGTCAGCAATGCCGCTGGTTGCCGCTATTGCCAGGCGCACACTTCCCATGGCGCAGAAGTAAACGGGGTCAGCCCCGAGAAAATTCAGGCGGCCTTTGAATTCGAAACAAGCGCCCTTTTCACTGAGCCAGAAAAAGCTGCACTGCGAGTTGCATTACATGCAGGCATGGTGCCCAACGCGGTAGAACCAGAACATATGGATGCCCTCAAGGAACACTTTTCAGACAAACAGTGTGTCGAGGTTGTCGCGGTCATTTCGTTATTTGGTTTTCTAAACCGATGGAACGACACCATGGCGACGACACTCGAAGATAAACCGCTGGCGTTTGCTTCTGAAACGATCGCTGGTGCTGGCTGGGATGTCGGTAAGCATGGATAAGCATAGGTAAGCTGACAGGGCTTCCGGCTTTGACGCTGCATTAGAAATGACGGCAGCTGTGTCGACACGACTGAGCACAAGGAAATGTAAATGACAGAAGAAAAAACAATTTTCGGGAAGATTGTCGATGGCGAAATCCCATCAGAACCGCTGTATGAAGACGATCACTGCATCGTCATTCAGGACATCAACCCACAGGCCCCGACACACGTGCTGATTATTCCAAGGGCAAAGGATATTCCCCGGCTGGCTGATGCCAATGAAAGCCACCAGGCACTGTTGGGCCATCTATTGCTGGTCGCGGGCAAGGTCTCTAAACAGCTTGGTGTAGACGACGCCTTTCGCCTGGTGATCAACAATGGTGCCGCTGCTGGTCAAACCGTGTTCCACCTGCATTTACATATTATTGCCAACAAATCCTTCGATGAAGGGTCTCTGGGAAAGGAATTCGGCCAGTAATTCTTTGTATTGACACTCAGGTGAAGATGGAATAAAAGACCGCCATGAACAGGACCATCCGCAAAAACATCACCACGCTCCTGCTCGGCCTCATCTTGGTGTTGCCGGGGTTCGTGCTCGCGGACCACCTGCATGAAAACTCTGTTGACGAAACCAACTGCGAGCTTTGCAGCTTTAGTTCACCGGCAGTAACTGCGGATGCACAACCACAGAAAGCGGGCAGCAGTCATCATCAGCCGTTATCTGAAGAACCTGTACGTCTTCCTTTTGCATTATTCCGCCTCAACAAACATCAACGGGGCCCCCCACTTCTGCGTTAGCCAACTGTTTTATTTCTCATCTATTTTGGCCAGTTCAGGAGAATCAATTGAACAACCCCTCGTTACCTCTTGGGGTGATCACGCTACTCATCACGCATTCCGTGTTGGCAGATCATCACAAACAACAGAACCACCACCTTGAAGAAACCATCGTGGTCAGCGCTCCATTCCAACAAACCGTCGCTGCTACCGCTTTGCCGGTTAGCGTACTTAAAGGCGAAAGTTATCGACGAGCAGTAACAAACAGCCTGGGTGAAACGCTACAAAATCAACCGGGAATACAGAATAGTTCTTTCGGAACCGGGGTAGGACAGGCAGTCATCCGGGGGCAGTCCGCAAACCGGGTTCAGATATTACAAAATAGCGCGAACACTCTGGATGTCTCTGCCATCAGCCCCGATCATGCCAATGGGGTAGAACCCCTACTCGCGGCAGGCATAGAAGTGATCAGGGGACCGGCAACCCTCCTCTACGGTAACGGCGCCATTGGTGGCATCGTGAATGTTATCGACGAGCGAATACCTGAAACTTCTTTTAGCACACCTGAGTTCTCATTTGAGCAGAGCCATAACGCGGGCAATGATGAAAATAAGTCCGTCGGTAAAGTGAACTTTTCTACCAGCTCACTTAACTTCCATCTGGATGCTTTTACCCGGAACAATAACGACGTAGAGATCAACGGATATGCAATAGATGAGCTGCTACTGCCTGAAAGAAACACCTACGGGTTTATTGCGAACTCAGAGGCACAAGCATCTGGCCACACAATCGGCACATCTATTTCTGGTGACTGGGGGTTCCTTGGCCTATCACGCAATGATCTGGACAACGAATACGGATTGCCACCCGGGGCTCACCCACATGAAGAAGACGAAACAGAAGAAGTGCACGCAGACGAGCAAGAACTTGTCCGTATCGATATGTCGCAAACCCGCTACGACTTAAGAGGTAAGGTCCTTTTACCGGATCACTTTGTCGAGCAGTTAACTGGCAGTATTAACTACATCCAATATCAGCATAACGAACTGGAAGTCGAAACTGGCGGTAGTTCCGAGCTAGGCACCCGGTTCGAAAATGAGGGGTTAGAAGCCCGACTCACCCTGACCCACGCTCCAATGAACAGCTGGGTTGGACACTGGGGTGTGCAGTTTAGTGACAGTAAATTCAGCGCCCAGGGAGAAGAAGCTTTTATCCCTGAAACTGACCGCCGAAATTACGCCCTTTTTGGTATCGAACGATGGGACGCCGGAAAAACGACCCTGGAACTGGGTCTGCGGATTGAGCGAAACCAACTGGACCCCGGTGCACGTTGTAATCGTAACGAAACAACGTCCAGCCTCTCGGCTAGTGTCTTGCGGGATTTAGGAGAAAGTACCAACTTGATGGTCGCTTTTTCGCGTTCGCAACGAGCGCCAACACTTGAAGAAAGGTACTCCAACACCAGGGTCGCAACCTGTACGCCAGACCCAAGTTCACTAGTGCTCCATGCTGCAACGGCCTTATACGAGATCGGCACACCAGATCTTGATGTAGAAACCGCAAGTAATCTGGAAATTGGCATTACGCGGCACGCGGGAAGTTGGACAGGTGAACTCAACCTATACTACAACCATATTCGCGACTACATTTATCTGCTGGAGAATGGAGTCGATAGTTTTGACAGGCCCATCGCAACCTACCTGGCAGAGGACACCACTTTCTATGGTGCAGAGGTGCAACTGGGCCGGACCTTAATGCAAACAGGAAAAGGTACCCTGGAGTTGCGTCTGCAGGGCGACATAGTAAGAGCGAGCTTCGACAACGGGGGTAATGTGCCGCGGATGTCACCCCCCAGGCTGGGAGGCGGCCTGCTATTCGCTTCAAATCAATGGAGCCTTGATCTGGGACTGACTCATGTGTTCGACCAGAGCCACACTGCGGTTGGTGAAACAGAAACCGACGGACACACACTGCTAGAACTCTACGCTGATTATCACTTCACCCCAGGGGAGAGGGAGCTTCTCATGTTCGTTAAAGGCACAAACCTGCTGGACGAACAGATGCGCAATCACCTGTCGTTTCTGAAGAACTTTTCGCCACAAGCGGGCCGCGCAATACGGTTTGGGGTGAGGTTTACTTACTAACAACACTTCGCGTGCTGTCTTCCCAGGCTATTTTTTCTTGCACCCCGGCAAAGCACACAACATCTCAAAAACGAGATTAGCGGCCAGCAAGGCGGTATTGCCGCTTGGGTCGTAAGGTGGGGAGACTTCTACAAGGTCAGCACCAACAATGTTGAGCCCGGAGCAGCCCCGTATCAGCTCAATACCCTGTGTCGTGGTAAGCCCGCCGGGCTCGGGTGTTCCAGTGCCCGGCGCGCAGGATGGATCAAGACCATCAATATCAAATGACAGGTAAACCGGGTGCTCACTTCCGAGATTGCTTCGGTAGTCTTCCATGAGCGGCGCCAGAGAATGATACCAACACTCCTCGGCGGGAACGACCTGGACGCCTTTTGACTTCGCCCAGTCAAAATCTTCAGCCGCATAGCCGGTGGCGCGCAGTCCGACCTGGATCATCTTTTTGGGGTCAATCAAATTTTCTTCAATCGCCCGCCTGAAAATAGTTCCGTGCGTGACCTTCTCGCCGAACATCTCATCATTCATGTCAGCATGAGCATCGACATGCACGACAGCCAGTGGACCGTACTTCTTTGCATAGGCACGTAGTATGGGTAACGTCACGGTGTGATCGCCCCCCAGAGATATCGTTTTCAGATCCTGCTGCAACAACTCATCAAAGTGGCGTTCGATGATGCCGACCGATTTTTCAAGGTTATAGGTATTGAGGGCGACATCACCAAGGTCGGTAACATTGAAAGAATCAAACGGCGCCGCACCCGTCGCCATGCCATAGGGGCGAACCAATACCGACTCAGCTCGAATCTGACGTGGACCATAGCGGGCACCCACCCGGTTACTGGTACCAATATCGAGCGGAACGCCGACGATCCCCACATCCACCGATGATGGGTCCAGCGCCACAGGTAGCCTGAACATGGTTGCCGTTCCGGCAAACCGGGGCATTTCATTACCTGATAGCGGCTGATTGTAATCACTCATGTGTTCAGCATATACGGGTTGAGCTTGGTTCGGAATATAAACCCGAGTTAACCCTGTCTTAACGTGTAGACTGGGTCTTCCCCCTATTAACAGGTGACGCTATGCTCAGGTTGTTGCTACTACTACCGCTGCTTATCGCTTTCTCAACCAACGCTACGCCAAAAACCAGCGTGGTTGTGGCATTGATGGATGAATCCAGACCCACCGAGGACAAAGCCCGGGACGGCGGCAGGAAACCTGCAGAGGTGATGACGTTCCTGGGGGTTGAACCGGGAATGACGGTCATTGACGTGATTGCCGCCAGCGGTTACTACACCGAGGTTCTTTCAAGAACCGTGGGGACCGGGGGCAAAGTGTATGCCCAAAATCCGGCGGCGGTCCTGAAGTTTCGAGAGGGGGCAAATGACAAGGCACTAGGCCAGCGGCTCGCCGACAACCGCCTGCCCAACGTCATCCGCTGGGACAGAGAAACAACAGCGCTAGGGATAGCACCAGGCAGTATTGATTTGGCGATGACCGCCCTAAACTTCCACGACATATATAACAGCGCGGGTAAAGAAGCGGCCGTTGGTTTCGCAAAGCACATCTTTGATGTACTGAAGCCAGGCGCGGTGTTCGGCGTTATTGATCATGAAGGCGCCGCTACCGCAGACAACCAGTCGCTGCATCGGATGCAGGGGGGACTGGCACTTGAAGCACTGCTTGAAGCCGGTTTCAGTATTGAATCTACCAGTAACACGCTAAGAAACTCCGAAGACGACCTCAGCAAGATGGTGTTTGACCCTTCTATGCGGGGGAAAACTGACCGATTCCTGATTAAGGCCGTAAAACCCAGATAAGTGTCATGGTACGATGCCGACCAATACCGTTTGCGGAGAAACAGAAATGTCACGAATTAATTTTGGCGCTTTTCTCGCGCCGCATCATCCCATCGGTGAGCATCCTATGCTCCAATATCAGCGTGACCTCGATTTGGTAGAACACCTGGATCGTCTCGGTTACAACGAGTTTTGGTGTGGCGAACACCACTCGACTGGTTGGGAGATGATTGCGTCTCCCGAGATGTTCCTTGCCGCTGCAGGTCAACGCAGTCATAGAATAAAACTCGGAACGGGGGTCATCTCTTTGCCCTATCACCATCCCTATAATGTTGCTCAACGTATGGTGCAGCTTGACCATATGACCGGCGGACGCGCCATCTTTGGTTCCGGCCCAGGGGCGTTACCCAGTGATGCCTACACGCTGGGTATTGATCCAATGACACAACGAGATCGACAAGACGAGGCTATCGGGGTTATCAAACGGCTCATGAAAGGCGAAGACCGCTTCGATCACGAATCAGAGTGGTTCACACTAAAAAATGCCGCACTTCAGCTACTCCCGCTTCAAGAAGATATGGAGTTTGTTGTTGCTTCAATGATTAGTCCTTCTGGCATGACGCTGGCAGGGAAATATGGTGCTGGTGCTTTATCGATTGGTTCAATGTCAACCGCTGGCTTACAGTCATTACCGCTACAGTGGAGTTTTGCGCAGGACAGTGCGGAAAAACACGGCAAGTCTGTTGATCGATCTAATTGGCGTATCGTGATGAATTTCCATATCGCAGAAACAAGAGAACAAGCTAGAGAAGAAGCCAAACATGGTCTTATGAAATGGCACAACGAGTATACCGTCGGTACGTTAATGCGACCTGGGGCTGAAATCTACGATTCCCCCGATGAAGCGGTAGACGACATGGCATTTGGAGATAACTCTGCCATCGTCATCGGCACACCTGATGACCTGGTTGACTCGATCAGGAAAATGTATGAACTGACCGGCGGCTTCGGCACAGTAATTGGCTTTGTACACGACTGGTGTACGCCAGAACAAAATTTTCGAAGCTGGGATCGAGTTGCCCGATACGTTGTGCCAGAGATCAATGGCTATCTGAAGGCCTACAGAAAGTCTCAGCAAGACGTGATTGAAAACCGAGAAGTATTCGACCGCGCAGGTGAAGCGGTTGCATCGAAAATTATGGAGAACGAAAAGGCCGTTAAAGCGCTAGCTGAACAAGCAAATGCAGGTTCAGCGATGCACAGCCCCAACGCGCCTGACCTAAATGAGATGACAACCAAGGACTAGTAAGTAGGGGCTATCGGGTGCCTCTCTGCCTTAATTCCTTGTTTTGTAGAAAAACAAGAACCGCCATCTTGGAGGTAACCGGCCTGGACGTGATCCAACCCATTGTGACGCATCTGAAACAACGTGCGCCGCCCCGAAATTTACATTTTATTGTAATCCACCGAGAACCAGGTCTCCGGTGCTATTGCAACAACGATGCTTCCCTCACCACCACCTGCTGAGTTCTCCGCATAAGCCTTGCCCTGCTCTTCACCCAGATAACGCACGGCCATAGCCAGCAACTCTTCCTGCGTTGAAGGCCGTGTGGTGAATGGTCCCTCAACCGAAACATACTGGTAGGGCGCAGTTTCTGTTTGAGCACACAGGCTGATACGTGAGGCTTCCGTCAGAAGCTTAGCCTTAATCGAGTCTGCGTCAGTGATCACCCAGAGCTCGCCGCCAGGCTGGTAGTCGTACCAGATAGGCACTGTCAGCGGCCCTTTAGTGGCACGGGGAATACTAATGATCCCAACATGTAATGCGGACAGGAAGCGTTCACGTTCACTGGAAGACATGGTTAAGGACATCACTGGTCTCGATTAGGGATTTCCCTAAGCGTATCGACTTTTTCGCCCACTGTCCCTACCCTAAGAGGCATGAACCTTATTCAAAACCCCTACAACAGAAACCGCCAATCACTTGCCGGGGACTGGCACTACATCATAGACCCCTACGAAACAGGGTTTTACGACCTGTTTGGAAACGAAAATCCATTCGGCTACTTTAGAAACCTGACGCCTGATGACCACTGGGCGTCTGAATACAACTTCAAACAAAGCCCCACCATGAAAGTACCCGGGGACTGGAACACACAGGAACCCACTCTCTTGTGGTATGAAGGCACACTCTGGTACTTCCGAGAACTGCCGGATGCGGAAGTCGATGGCGGCAGAACATTCCTTCGTTTTTGCGCCGCTAACTATCACAGCGTCGTGTGGGTCAATGCCATCGAGGTGATGCGGCATACCGGCGGCTTTACACCGTTCGAAACAGAAATTGGCAGCTACCTTAAACCCACGGGTAACTTTGTTGTCGCAAAGATCAACGACGAGCGGCTCAAAGATGGCGTACCAACCCGCAATACCGACTGGTGGAACTACGGCGGCATCACCAGGGATGTCCTGCTGATAAAGACGCCACAAAGTTTTATCCGGGACTATTTTTGCCAACTTGATCCTGAGAACGATAGCCAGATCAAAGGCTTCGTTGAACTTGATAACGGTGCAAACAAAGACGTTAACCTCTCCATACCCGGGCTTGGCATTGAACATTTGATCAGTACCGATAGCCATGGCTTTGGCCAATTCGCCATCAAGGCAGAGCCGGACCGATGGTCTCCAGAAAATGTAGCGCTTTATGAGGTTAGGTTCTCGATTGACGGCGACAGCATTGAGGACATGATTGGTTTCAGGATTATCGAAACGAGCGGCGAAGATATCCTGCTTAATGGCGAACCCGTTTTTCTGCGCGGCATATCAATCCACGAAGAAATCATCGGCCAAGCCAGCAGAGTCAACTCAGAAGCTGAAGCCCGGCGGTTGATGGAAGAAGTCAAAGCCCTTGGCTGCAACTATGCCCGACTGGCGCACTATCCACATAATGATCATATGTGCAGGATCGCTGATGAAATGGGTGTCCTGCTCTGGTGTGAAATCCCGGTTTACTGGGCCATCAACTGGCAAAGCGAAGAGGTACTTCACAACGCGCGCAACCAGCTGAGCGAGATGATTGTCCGCGACAGAAATCGCGCGAGTATTATTTTATGGTCTGTTGCCAATGAGACCCCCGCGTCTGAGGCTCGAACGGAATTCCTGAAGTCCTTGATCACCACTGCCAAGTCGCTTGACCCCACCCGCCTGACCACCGCCGCCATGTTTATGCGGCCGGATAAGGTAGAGGAGAATGGCAAGGTCATCCGAACCTATACGCTTGATGATCCACTCGCCGATCACCTTGATGTACTTGGTTGCAACCAATACCTGGGCTGGTACTACACCAAGGTCTCCGATATTGCCTTGTCTCGCTGGCATTCGGACAAGAACAAGCCGCTCATTATGAGTGAGTTCGGTGCCGGCGCCCCAAAAGGAAAGCGCGGCGGCCCACACGATCGCTGGACCGAGGATTACCAGGTCACTGTCTACGAGGCACAGTTTGCCATGATGGACGACATTCCCTTCCTGAGGGGGCTCTCGCCCTGGATATTGAAAGATTTCCGAACGCCAAAACGCCCACTGGCCGGGGTACAGGACTACTTCAACCGCAAAGGAATCATCTCGGATCAGGGCGAAAGAAAGCTCGCCTGGGACACAGTGCATGCCTACTACAAAAAACGATCTTCTGATTGACTTGATCCGCCTGCACCAAACGCGTAATTTCACATGATAGCCAGCATGTGAACTCGGAGCCCGCCATGGATCATCAGGAACACGTTCGTATCATCAAAGGCCTCATGCACTATCTGGACACCGATACCAACGTCGATGCAGGTGGTCAGGTACGCAACCCTGTCAGCAGTTACCTCTGCCCTGACATGGCCTTGAAAGAATGGGAAAACTTTTTCCAGGACTACCCCCACGTACTCGGACTGAGTGCGGACCTTCCCAAACCAGGTAGCTTCCTCACCAACAATGATTTAAAAAAACCTATCCTCTGCACGCGTGACAAAAACGGCGAGTTTCATGCCTTCCTCAATGTCTGCAGGCATCGTGGCACTATCCTTGAAAACGAATCACGGGGACAAAAGAACCTGTTCAGCTGCCCGTTTCATGCCTGGGGATACGCTAATAATGGCAACCTGATAACAGTACCGAAGGAACACCATTTTGGGCCGGTTGATAAAAGCTGTAATGGTCTGGTGAAACTACCCTGCAGCGAAAAATACGGCCTTCTGTGGGTCAATCCAAACCCGGAGGGCGAGATTGACGTTGATAGTATTCTTGGTGACCTGGCACCAGAACTCGAATCCTGGCAGCTCAACCGTTACATCGCGAATTCCGAGACAACTTATGATCACTCGATGAACTGGAAGCTCGCCATTGACACTTTCGGTGAAACCTATCATTTCAACACGCTGCACAAGGACACGCTTGCCAACGATTTTTATGGCAATGCACAGATGTACGATACCCATGGGCGAAACCATCGCATGATGCTCTGCCTCAGAAATATCGACACGCTGCGCAACCAGCCAGAAAAGGACTGGAACGTGTTACTTGCAGCACTACCTATCTACTACATCTTCCCGAACATCCAGCTAATTTTGGGTCAAGAAGGTCCGACGTTGGTCAGGGTGTACCCGGACGGCGATAACCCACACCAGAGCTTTTCAAAGATCAATTTCTATCTGTCACCTGAACTGACAGAGATCGGCATGGATGAAGAAGGGGAAAAGCGATACGAATCCGCCCAGGAGCGCATGCAGGGATTCGCAGAGGTTATCCAGATGGAAGATTATGTTGCCGCAGCCAGCGCTCATCAGGGGATGCTTTCAGGTGCCCAGGAGTACCTGACATTCGGCCGCAACGAACCGGCACTTCATCATTATCACAACACCTATCGCGAAGCGCTTGGCATGCCGCCGCTGGAACGAATCAGCAACTGATATCAAAAAAAGCGCCAAACTAAAAATACCCCGCCGCACAAGCTACTGAGCGTAACAGTCTCGTGACAAACTGCGCGAGCGGCAGACTCCAGGTAAGCTGCAGAGCGCCAGCGTATTGCAGGGCTATTCACCTGACCTCTAGACCATGAGACACTAGCGCCCTGACACCCCGGAAGACGCACATGTCCGAATCATTAGAATTCAACCTGCTTGAAGATGAGACACGAGAGTGCCCGTTCAAGTATTTCGAGGCCATTCGCCATCTCGACAAACCTGTCTACTTCATGCCTGAGCTTGGCGCCTACTACGTCAGTCGATACGAAGATGTCAGGTTTATCAAGAAACACCCTGAAATTTTCAGTAACGATATCTACAAACACGGCTCCCAGCGCGGCGGTACTTCCCGCAACGTCGCTGAAGAATTCAAAAATGAAAACGGCTGGGCAAGAGTGTCCACCCTGCAGCGAACGGACCCACCGGTACATACAAAGTATCGAGGCCTGATCAACGACGCGTTTTCGGTCGCACGCATCCGCAATATGACCAACTACATCGAAACCGTCGTCAATGATCTGATTGACAAGTTCATCGATGAGGGAAAGTGCGACTTCATGTGGGATTTCTCTGTGCCTCTGCCGTGCACGGTCATTGCGGACCAGTTGGGCGTGCCGCGTGAAAAAATCTGGCAGCTGAAACGATGGTCAGATGCGATGCTCGCGCCTGGTGGCGGATTTACCGATGAAGCCCAGGCGCTTGAGTGTGCAAAACAGGTTGTGGAAGCACAACAGTTCTTCGCCGAGGTATTGGGTGAAAGAAAGCACGAGCCCAAAGACGACATCATTTCAGATCTCGCCCACGCGAAACTTAAAGATGACCTGGATGGCCCAGAACGGGAACTCGACATGTTCGAGCTCCAGGACCTGCTGGACCAGTTACTGACCGGGGGCAACGAAACCACCACTAACGCTATTGGTTCAGGTCTCATGCTGCTACTGCAACGTCCGGAATTAATGGATCGCATGCGCTCAGACCAAAAGCTCATTCGTAATTTTATTGAAGAGTCTCTTCGATATGAAACGCCTGTGCTGCACCTCTGGAGAGTTGCCGTAGAGGATACGGAGCTTGGCGGCATAGCCATTCCAAAGGGTTCAAGTATCGCCGTCGGATACGCCTCTGCTAATCGAGACGAGGCTGTTTTTGATGATTCAGAAACATTCGATATCGAGCGCAAGAAAGCGGGCGCGCACCTTGCCTTTGGTTCAGGGCCACACCATTGTCCCGGTGCTGCCCTGGCTCGCCAGGAGATGTATTCCGCATTCACCATCTTTTTACATCGACTGGATAACATCAGGGCCGTCGACAGGAACGAACCATTCAAGCACGTTCCCAGCAGTTTCCTTCGCGGACTTTCAAACCTGCACCTTGAATTCGACGTAAGACAACGAGATCGCTATTTTCCAAATGCATCAGTTTATTAACACCTTACCCGCCCCGCGCGTTAAAGAAAGGAACACGAGTGACTGACTATCGAGAGTCTGTGGTACCGGATCAAACCGGAAAAACAGTTTTTATTACCGGCGCAAATACAGGGATCGGCTACGACACCGCGCGTGTACTGGCGGAACGAGGCGCGAAAGTTTTGCTTGGGTGTCGCTCTGAAGCTAAGGCCAGTGAGGCGATAGCGAAAATAAAATCGATTAAAGGTGACGCCGACATCACCTGGGTTCCTCTGGATCTTGCGAACCTCTCCAGCGTTAAGGAAGCCGCCGAGCAGGTTAACCGGGAACCAAGACTGGATGCCCTGGTCAATAATGCAGGTGTCATGATGCCGCCTAAGGAAGTCACATCGGATGGTTTCGAACTCCAGTTTGGAGTCAACCATCTCGGTCACTTCGCGTTGACAGGACATCTGATCAATAAACTGAAAGACCAACCGGGCGCTCGTATCGTCAACGTCAGCAGCCTGGCGCATCGCCAGGGCAGTATTCAGTTTGATGATATTCATTCAGACAAAAGCTACAACCGCATGCAACGCTACGGCATGAGTAAGTTTGCCAACATCCTGTTTACCTATGAGCTACAAAGGATGTTAGAAGCAGCGAGTTCACCCGCCATTTCTGTTGCCTGTCACCCCGGCGGGTCGAATACCGAACTTGGTCGGCATATACCGCCTCTGTTTTCACTGCTGTTCATACCACTACGCCTGATCATGAATAGCTCAGCAGAGGGTGCCCTTCCCACGCTGATGGCCACCACCGACACCCAGGTAGAGGGAGGAGATTATTTTGGACCCAAAAAGTGGGGTGAAATGGCTCACTCTGCCCACAAGGTTGATACGATCCCATCATCAAAAGACGAAGCCGTGGCGAGACAACTGTGGGAACTTTCCGCAGAGCTCACCGGCGTAAAGTACACACTATAAGGAGTAACCATGAGTACACCATTTAGATTTGGCGTTCAGTCATTCAACGCAGAGTCAGCTGAAGACTGGGCTGGCCAGGTTCAGCGGGCAGAAGAGCTGAACTATTCCGCCTTTCACCTCGCGGACCATATCATTGGATCAGGCCCTGCGCTGGAAAAAGCCAATCATCCCGAGCAGAATCTGGCGGCCATTCCCGCCATGGCCTATGCCGCTGCAGTCACCAGTAAAATCAATATTGGCTGCCGGGTGTTCTGTGTGGACTATCACCTGCCAATCGTACTGATCAAGTCAGCCATGACGATAGACAAACTATCAAATGGCCGTCTTGAATTCGGGCTGGGCGCAGGCTGGATCACTGAAGAATATGAAGCGCTTGGTATAACCAAAGACGAACCCAAGGTCAGGATCGACCGGCTTGCCGACGTTATCGAAGCTGTTAAAGCATTTTGTAGCGACGGCCAGGCCGACCTTTCTAACGACACGATTAAATGGCAAGGATTTTCGGGGGACCCCAAACCCAAATCCATGCCACCCATCATGATAGGCGGAGGCTCACCGAGGATTCTGCGCCTTGCCGGTCGTGAAGCCGATATCGTGTCGCTTAACTTCAACAATCGTTCAGGGATGATCGGACCAGATGGCGTAAGCATGTCTACCGAAGAAGAAACACAGAAGAAGGTCAGGTGGATCAGGGAAGGTGCGGGAGATCGCTTCGATGACCTTGAGATTGAGATCGGCGCCTACTTTACCTTTGTCATGGACGACCCTTCACCTGTGCTCGGCCCTTTCGCGCAAGGATTTGGCCTAACCGAGGAGCAAATGCGAGTTCATCCTCACGCGCTGTTCGGGTCTGTGGATACAATTTGTGAGGAACTGGAGCGACGCCGTGAGCTACACGGAATCTCTTACATCACTATCGGCAAGGACAACATGGAAGCTTTTGCACCTGTCGTAGATCGACTGAACGGAAAATAGCCGCCTGGACACTGCACCATTTGTGTTTGCACGCCTATCGTGACTACAATCGAGCCTTAAACATGCCCCGGAGAAATTATGAAAGCAGCAGTATTACAAGAAGCCAATAAGCCACTTACCATAGAAGACGTAGACATTATTGACCCGAGGGCGGGCGAGGTGCTTGTCAGGACCAGCTGTTCCGGCGTTTGCCATTCAGACCTGCATTTCGTGGACGGATCCTGGCAGCTACCGATGTCCTGTGTACTGGGCCATGAAGCAGCCGGTGTGGTTGAAGCAATCGGTGAAGGCGTCACCTATGTGAAGCCTGGCGATCGAGTAATCATGAGCTTCAGGCCGTTCTGTGGAAAATGTTATTACTGTCTGGGCGGCCGGCCCAACCTGTGCAACGACCCGGAAATTGGTGCTGCTTCTGCGAGCAGGCTGACGTGGAACGGCAGCCCAATTCTGCAATTCGCGTCAGTAGGCAGCTTTGCAGAAATGATGGTGACTTCGGAAAATGGTGTTGTAAAGATCCCCGAAGAAATGCCCATGGCTGAAGCTGCGCTCATCGGATGCGGGGTGATGACCGGTGTTGGAGCCGCGCTGTATACCGCCAAGGTGCCAGGTGGTTCAACCGTCGCTGTCATTGGCTGCGGTGGAATTGGACTCAATATTATTCAGGGTTGCCGTATTGCTGGCGCCGCGAACATTATTGCCGTCGACATTATGGATTCCAAGCTTGAAATGGCATCGCAGTTTGGTGCCACGCATACCATTAATTCAAAAGAAGTTGACCTGGATGAAGCCGTCAAGGAAATAACCAAAGGCGAAGGTGTTGAGTACGCTTTTGAGGCAATCGGTGTACCGGCTGCCGCGACTCAGGCTTTTAACATTACACGCGCCGGCGGAACAACGGTCGTGGTTGGTATGCACCCACTCGGTTCGGAAATCTCGATACCCGGTCCAGCATTCCTGCAGGAGAAGAAACTGATCGGCTGCATGTATGGCTCTACTCGCTTCCGCGAGCATATGCCAAAGCTGATTGACCTGTTCCTGCAGGATCGTCTTGACCTCACCAGCCTCGTTTCTCGACGACTAAAGCTCGAAGACGTTAATGAGGCATTCAGAAGCATGAAAGCCGGTGAAGTCGCTCGTTCGGTTATCGAATTTTAGAGATGACACAGGACAGGTTGCACGCCGCTGCGGATAAGCTCGAGATCACTGACCTTTCATCAAACTACATGCGAGGCCTGGATCGCCTGGATGGAGAACTGGAACGTTCAGTGTTCTGGGACGATGCGTTTTGCAGCTATGGCATTTACGAGGGCGGACCCGATGGTTTTATTGAATATTGCCAGACCGGTCTTGCCACTCACCTGTCCAACCATCATTTCATAGGCCAGGTGAACATCGAGTTACTGGGTGAAGAAGCGTTTGGTGAGGTTTACTATCAGGCGTTTCACCGGGTGAAAAACGAAGCAGGCGAACAACGCGACCTGTTTATTAGTGGGCGTTATGTTGATCGGTACGAACGCCGAGATGGTATCTGGAAAATCGCATACCGGAGTGAACTGGTCGACTGGGTTCGCGAAGAGGCCGCAGCAGATGCATGGTTTAGTGGATCGAAAATGATCATCGGAGCCCGCAAGCCAAATGACCCGCTGTACGACAGGGACACAATGAGGAAAGCATCCTGATATGAAATCGGGCATCGACGCATCTCTCAGACAGAAGTACCTGGATACAGACTACATCGTCTCAGACGACCCGCCCCTGCTCATGAAAATCGGCGAGCAGAGCGATGATCTCAGGGTGTTGCTCGGCAGCATGGGCGTTGAATCAGCAGCGTTGATCACTGCATGGAACCCCCGTAGTGAACAGCTCACCGATGATGAGAATGATGATCGCCAGGGCATGCTGTTAACCGATATCGAGAAAATACGACTGAACTACCTGGTCGGCTACGGTCAGCTCGATGACTGGCAAGAATATAGTTATCTTGTGCTGGGTATCGACCAAGATCAGGCAACTGCGATGGCAACGCGCTTTGAGCAAAATGCCTATGTCTGGATCGGGCCCGCTGGTATTCCGGAACTCATCACTACGGTTTAGACGTCCCGTCGCAAGCTACCTGAAAGCTGCAAACCGGATCATCCACGGCCAATAAACGGCATTTTTGTGGCCATAATGGTCATGAACTGCACATTGGTTTCGAGCGGGAACTCCGTCATCTGCACGATCGCATCTGCCACATGTTGAACATCCATGGTTGGCTCCGGCCTGATAGTGCCATCCGGTTGAGGCACGCCTTCAGCCATCCTCGCGGTAAGATCCGTTAAGGCATTACCGATATCTATCTGACTGCAAACAATATTATAGGGGCGCCCATCCAGTGAAGTTGATCGGGTGAGCCCGGTCACCCCATGTTTACTCGCTGTATACGGTGCAGATAGTGGCCGAGGCACATGTGCAGAAATGGAACCATTGTTAATAATCCTGCCACCCATCGGCGTTTGTCCTTTCATTATTCCAAAAGCTGCCTGGGTGCAAAGGAAGCTACCGGTCAGATTTACATTGATAACGCTTTGCCATTCCTCGAATGGGATTTCTTCTAAGGGTCTTGGCGGCGACCCTCCTCCGGCATTGTTAAACAAAACATCCAACCTTGCGAACTGATCTTTGAGGGACTTAAACAGGTGCGCGACTGATTCCGGATCAGCGACATCAGATTCAACGATGAGTGTTTCATTGCTGCACGCTGATGCAACTTGTTCCAGCTTGTCCCGGCGCCTTCCTGCCAGCACCACAGAGTGACCTTTTGCTGAGAATGCAATGGCGCTAGCCTTTCCGATACCCGAACCGGCGCCCGTGACCAGTACTATTTTCTGTTGTTCCAAAGGTCAATGCCTCCTGGCTGAAAGAACAAAATATTACAGGAAATTTGCACTAAACCCGTGGTAACGTTTTAGGCATGCCCAGATTCGCCGCAAACCTGACAACGATGTACCAGGAACTACCTTTTCCCGATCGCTTTATGGCGGCCAGAGACTGCGGTTTTACCGCCGTAGAAATACTGTCCCCTTACCAGTACGACATCAGCGAGGTCTCTGATTGGCTGGTTCAATCAGGCCTTGAAGCCATATTGATCAATATTCCACCCGGCGACACCGGAGAAACCGGCACCGCAGCAGTACCGGGACGGCAAGCGTTCTTTCAATCCTCGTTCCAATGCGCCCTGGACTATGCAACAGGCATGGGCGCCTCGATGATTCATGTACTGGCTGGCAGGGGAACCGACGAAACACATCTTTCTGAAGGTCTTTTTGTCGACAACCTTCGGTGGGCCGCCGACCTCGCCGCAATGCAAGGTGTTAAGTTGCTTCTTGAACCACTCAACACGCAGGATGTTCCGGGCTACCTGCACACCAGAACCGACCATACGGCTGAACTGATTCACACGCTAGACCGAGACAACATCAAAATGCAGTTCGACTTCTACCATATGCAGATTATGGAAGGGAATCTCGCCGCAGGTCTTAAACGTCATCTCGACATTATCGGTCACGTTCAGTTCTCAAGCCTACCGGGAAGAAATGAACCCCAGTACGGGGAAGTGAACATACACCTTCTTGCGGATTACCTGGATGAGCTGGGTTACGCGGGCTGGGTTGGCTGCGAATATGCGGCAAAGGCTGGAACAATCGAGGGACTCGACTGGGGAAAAAGATATGGCCTGGGGAAAATGCTTCCGGGAAATGAATCATCAAGTCAAAGTGAGAGCTCCATATAGATATCGGCGCGAGAATACATTGAAGGATTCGGAAACGGTTTTTCGGTAAACCCGAGTTTCCTGTAGAGACTAATGGCCGGCGTAAGCATGCGGTTACTTTCCAGGACCAGCGCCTGAAAGCCTCTATCCCTCGCTCGGCCAATAATTGATTCGCCCAACAACAAACCTACCTGCTTTCCCCTCGCCTGTTCTGAGACTGCCATTTTCGCGAGCTCCGCTCTTTCATCATCCAGGCGAATCAATGCACAGGTACCAATGACCTGCTCGCGACCCCGTGACACTGCAAAGAGAATCTCACCCCCCTGATCGATGATTTTCCCGGCGGGGTCATCCAACACCAGGCGATCTGCATCTTCCAACCTGAAGTAATGCTCGATCCAGCTCATGTTCAATGTTCGGAACGCTTCCGCATAGGCGGGTTTAAAGCGCCGTATCCCTACTGCTTCGGTCTCTTTATCCTGTTGGTCCCTAAACCGGCTGGCAAAATCTCGCCTGCCAAAACTCTTTTCCAGCGCGGTCAATTGCGCGATAAAGTCACCCCCGGATTCATCTACCGCGGCTTGCAACGCCTGCCTGATATCTCTCAAGGTTGGCTCAAGCAGCTGATATTTCTGCCGCCCGGAGCTAGTCAGCGCTAACACACGTTTGCGTTTATCGTTTCTGTCTCGGTAAGGAGCAACCAGGCGCACCTTGATTAATTCATTAGCAATCTTGTTAATTCCAGGGTGAGACACACCCAACCCTTTCGCCAGGCCGGTGATTGAGGTTGGCCCCTTCTTGTACAAATAGGAAAAAACCGCAAACCATCGGGCCTGAAAACCGGGATGAACCTGTTCATAGATCCTACTCCCATCCTGCATTAGCGCATCGGCGAGTCGCTTAAGGCGACCGCCTAGCGCCAATGCGCCGAGTTCTTCCAACAAGTCTTCCATCTCGATATTGGCCGATTAATATAGTATGTAAGAGGTTACGTAATATAATACATAGATAGGTTATTGCAATAGCGAACACAGGCACCATTGTCGTTTGTGCTATCCAAGGCATCAGAGTACTGTAACTATCTGAATATCAAGGAGTTCACACGATGATCATCCGCCCACTTACGGGGCTCATTGGCGCAGAAATTACTGACCTGGACCTCAACAACCTCGATGAAGCGTCCTTCCAGGCGCTGGATAATGCTTTTGCGCAGCATCTTGTTCTGTGCATTCGGGACCAATCGCTTACACCATCAGACTTGGTCGGCATCACTGATCGACTGGGTGGCCCTGGTGAGACGCCCTACCTGACAGGCCTTGAGGAGTACCCGGATGTTGTGCCAGTTATAAAGGAAGCCAACGAGAGCTCGCCACATACTTTTGGCGCCGGCTGGCACACGGACTTCACTTTTCAGGCGACGCCACCCGCAAAGACACTGCTTTACGCCGTAGACACGCCAGCTGCCGGGGGAGACACCCTGTACGCCAACATGTATGCGGCCTATGACGCACTCTCTGATGGTATGAAGGCAGCACTTAAATCGTTAAATGCTGTTCATAGTGCCACCCGATCCTATGGGCCCCAGGCGACACTCAAAAACCATCTGGAACATATGACGATCACCAACGATGACCAGGAACCAGACACCCAGTTACATCCCGTGATTTGCATGCACCCGGTGACCAAACGCCCTGCGCTCTGGATCAACCCAACCTACACCATCCGTTTTGAAAACATGACGCAGGAAGAAAGTAAGCCCCTTTTAGATTATCTGAACCAGCTGATTATCAGCCCCCAGTTCTGCTGTCGCGTAAGATGGCAACCCGGTACCCTTACTTTGTGGGATAATCGATGCACGCAACATTGTGCCACCTCCGACTACCAAGGCCATCGCCGGGAAATGTGGAGGACGACGGTTGCAGGTGAAACGCCAATCGCCTTCGCATAAGATTGGCAACCATAAAAATCGAGACCG
>JABJED010000384.1 GCA_018665025.1 Gammaproteobacteria bacterium | reverse complement strand
CCATAGTTCACTACGCCTGGAACGGTGAGTGGATGAAAGCTCCGGCGGCATAGGATGGGCCTGCGGCGTATCAGGTTGTAGGGGGTGTAACGTACCCTCTAGCCCTCTACGCGTACGGGTGTTGGGAGACATAGCCCGGAGATGGATTCTGAGACACGAATCCAGACCCTACGGGGTGCAGCAGGCGCGAAAACTTGGCAATGCGAGAAATCGTGACCAGGGAACTCCAAGTGCATCGGGTAAGACCGGTGCTTTTCTTGACTCTAAATAGGTCTTGGAATAAGGGGTGGGTAAGGACGGTGCCAGCCGCCGCGGTAATACCGGCGCCTCAAGTGGTAGTCGCTTTTATTGGGCCTAAAACGTCCGTAGCCGGTCTGATACATTCGTGGGTAAATCAACTAGCTCAACTAGTTGAATTCTGCGAGGACGGTCAGACTTGGGACCGGGAGAGGTGTGGGGTACGCTCAGGGTAGGGGTAAAATCCTGTCATCCTGAGCGGACCACCTGTTGCGAAGGCGCCACACTAGAACGGATCCGACGGTCAGGGACGAAGCCTAGGGGCACGAACCGGATTAGATACCCGGGTAGTCCTAGGTGTAAACGCTGTGGACTTGATGTTGGGGGTGCTCCGAGCACTCTCAGTGTCGAAGCGAAGGTGATAAGTCCACTGCCTGGGAAGTACGGTCGCAAGGCTGAAACTTAAAGGAATTGGCGGGGGAGCACCGCAACCTGAGGATTGTGCGGTTTAATTGGATTCAACGCCGGAAAACTCACCATAGCCGACGGACAAATGAAGATCAGTGTAATGAGCTTATCGGATTGTTCGAGAGGTAGTGCATGGCCGCCGTCAGTTCGTACCGCAAGGCGTTCTGTTAAGTCAGATAACGAACGAGACCCTCATCCCTATTTGCTAAGATCTCTCCGGAGATCACAGGACTATAGGGAGACCGCTGGCGCGAAGTCAGAGGAAGGCGAGGGCAACGGTAGGTCAGTATGCTCCGAATGCTATGGGCTACACGCGCAATACAAAGGACAGGACAATGGGCTGCTGCGCCGAAAGGCATGATAGCTATCCCGAAACCTGTTCGTAGTTCGGATTGAGGGCTGTAACTCGCCCTCATGAAGCTGGATTAGGTAGTAATCGCGTCTCAAAAAGGCGCGGTGAATATGCCCCTGCTCCTTGCACACACCGCCCGTCAAACCATCTTAGTTGTGGGTGGGTGAGGCTACCTCTCTGTGGGGTATTCGAGCCTGCCTTCGACGAGGAGGGTTAAGTCGTAACAAGGTATCTGTAGGGGAACCTGCAGATGGATCACCTCCTAAGAAACTCGGAAACCCGGATTGGGGTGGGGTGCTTTGGCACCCTGCCCCGTCCAACCTTTCAAAAAATATTTTTTTTAATTCATAACCTGCGTTAGCCTTCTATACATTCTAATTATCTGAGGGGAAATAATAATTCAATAACGATAATTTCAATTTGATTTTTCGAATGTAATTTCCACTAACATAATAAATAAAAATGTTGTACTGCTTGGCGTTTTGTAAATTTATTATGGCATTTATTCATAAATCAATGACGAGAAAGATTATACCAAAAACACGTTGTCAGAAGAAATATGCGAAGTTTACTCGCTACAACAATGATGCTGTTAATGATGACTGCGGCCCTGGCGGGCTGTGCGGGATCCGACATCACCCAAGAGGATGTGGATGCTGCGAGAGAGGAAGGTAGAGCTGCTGGAATTGCAGCAGCTACACCTGTGAGCACGCTGGACACGATTATAGCTCGTGGTTCAATGAAGTGCGGAGTGAAGGAATCCCAATATGGAATGGGATACTTGGATGCTGGAACTGGAGTTCGCTCTGGTTTGGACATCTCTTACTGCCGTGCTGTTGCAGCTGCTCTAGGGTTGAACCCTGATACTGATGTCGAGTATATCCCGGCTTCAGGTTCAGATCGATTCGACAAGCTAGCCTCTGGCACAATCGACGTGCTAATCCGTACCACGACCTGGACAACCAGCCGTGATGCTGATTTGAACGCTGATTTCGCTGGAATGAACTTCTTCGATGGACAAGGTATCCTTGTGCGCGGAGACGCGTTCCCGGCTGCCAACGCTAGCAACTCGGCTAGTGGACTGAACGGCGCAAACATCTGCGTCGGAATTGGTACCACAACCGAGGGTAACATGGTAGACTGGTTTTCCTCAAGGGAAATCACGTTCACCTCCGTCCCTGTGGCTGACGCTGCTGAGGCAACTGCCAAGTTCATCGACGGTTCGTGCGATGCCTTCACAGGCGATATGTCCGCAATGGTTGCCAAGAAGTGGCAACTTGATGGCGAT
>JABJED010000383.1 GCA_018665025.1 Gammaproteobacteria bacterium | reverse complement strand
CGCCGCACAGCGGGCAGACAGAAATATCGATATCAAATACACGCTTGAGCCGCTCTGCCCAACTCAATGGCGAGCAATGCGGTGCTTGATCGACAGCGGTTTCAGTGGAGGTCTGTATTGTCGGTTTCTTTGATTTGTTGCCTGACGGATTCGCTGAACCAGGGACCACTGCTCTCCTGAATGGCGAGTTGGGCGCAAAAACCCCATGGTATCGTTGTTGGGTCCTGATGGGGCTACTATTCGTTGGGGGCGTTATGAATCTAGTGTGGATACTCGCTATCACGCTCTTCGTGCTCATCGAGAAACTGCTGCCGCCAGGAGTTCAAACGGCCCGCTTCACGGGTTTTGTTATGATTGCGTCCAGTTTCATATATTTGCTGGTTTAAGGCGCAAACCGCAAATTGAATGATAAACCGATTTAGCACCAACAATGAGAAGTAAGATACAAGCGACAGCGGCGTCAAATTGCCAATAAATGTTGTCCCTGGCGAATTCGCATTCAGGCAGCCATCGGTAGCTGAAACACACCGCGACAGTGCTCTACATTAGGATCCCCCCGCTGACATTATTGCCATTGCAGTTTGAGGTCTTTGTGTTCCTGGGCGCAATCGCGAAGATATAAATTGATAAGGCTTTGATATGGGATACCTTTTTCCTCAGCCATCGCCTTGAAATATTCGACAGTATCTTCGTCGAGGCGAATGGTAATTTGCTTTTTCAATTTTTGAGCGTAAGGATTAGGCTCTGATTTGGAAAAATCGTAATTATTACGCATGACGATACCCTTCATAAATTTCACGTTCTTGTTTATCTGCTTTACGTGCAGAGATGATGCGAATGGAGTCATTCATTCTTACGCAGTGGCACACCACCAGTAATCGTGAATGGATACTTGTACCAAGAAGAATGAACCGATCCTCCTCTCCTGAGTGATCGGGATCAGCAATTAAGCGAGCGAATTGATCTGTGAAAATCGTTTTAGCTTCATCAAAAGTCACGCCGTGCTTCTTCTCGTTAGAAGCATTTTTTCCTTTGTACCATTCGAATGTCAGATGATTCACCATTACAGTATAACTACACTATAATTACAGTCAAGGTGCCCCTGGCAAATTACCAGTTCAGGCGGCAATTGGTAATTCAAATAACCCGCGACAATGCTTTTTCCAGTGGTACTTGTTGATATCCACAATCTTGCTACCGGTGGCTTCTGTTGGAGTAGAGCCATCACGCCCCGAATGAGTTCGACACTCGTTGTAATAGCACTGATACTCCCGCAGCTTGTTCTCCAGGTCTGTCCCGGTCCAGAACAATGTCTGATCTAGCAACTCGCGTCGGATGCTACCGATAAGTCTTTCAACAAAGGGATGCGACATTGGTACATGTGGCAACGATTTGATTTCTTCAATCTCAAGTATTCTCAGATTGGCTTTCCACCGGTGGTATTGAAAGAGAGGGTCGTTATCTGAGCTGAGATATTTCGGCCAGTCGTGTCCAGAAGTAGCGTCATTGAACATGCGGCAGAGGATTCGCCCATCAACGTTACCCGCATGCACGCCAAAGCCGATAATCCTGCGGGTGTACTGATCCATCACGACCATTATCCAGTGACTCTTCAATAAAATGGATTCACAGCGGAACAGGTCTACGCTCCATAAGCTGTCTTTGGCATGACCGATCGTGGTTAACCAGGAAGGGCCACGGTTGTTAGGATCAAGCTTGTAGTGTGTGGCGAGAACTCTGCGTACAACATCCTTGTCGAGTTCCAGTCCAAAGGCCAGGTTGATCTGCTGGGCAATGCGGGGACAGCCGTATCGTGGATTTCGCCGTTTCATCTCAACGATGGCATTGATGACTTCGGCTGACGGTCCCTTGGGTCCAGGTCTACGCCCACCGCCTGGTGAAAACAACAGCCGATACTTTCGCTTCTTCAGCGCAGTGTGAAACCGGAGCAGGGTAGATGGCTTGATGATTATGGCTGCTCTGAAAATACGCTTGGGATTCAGAAATAACGACCAGAAACCGAGTAGGGTACGGTCCTGGGTTGAAAGATTGGGCGCTCGTTGCCTCGACCTGTTGTGGATGATCAGCTGCTGTTTCAGGAGCAGGTTCTCGGCAATAACAGTTCGGCTCCCACCGGGTCCAATCAGTTTAGCCAGGGTGGTGAGCAGGTGAAAAAGTAAGTAGATCACATCTCTCATGCTGTCCGAGGGTAATATTTGCTGGAGCAAGCAGCAACCGGCACCACTCTGATATTATTGGGAAATTAATATTTCGCCATGCACAGGGCGGAAAGTATTGTATGGTCCTATTTGTTATAACTTTTCTAGGAGATATCTAAAATGCCTTTGATCTATTTGTTGATCGGAATATGTTTTGAGATTGTAGCGGTAAGTTTTTTGAAGGCTTGCGAAGAGTTTACTCTATTAGTTCCCAGTGTTTTTGTGGTGCTTGGTTATGCGGCGGCATTGTTTTTCTTATCCCTTAGCCTCAGGGGGTTTCCAATTGGAATTGCTTATGCGCTATGGTCTGGTCTGGGTATAGTGAGCGTCAGCATTGTCGGTTTTGTGCTTTACGGACAAAAGTTAGATTTACCGGCCATTCTTGGCGTTGCTCTTATTGTTATTGGAACCCTTGTTATTAATGTATTTTCGAAGAGCATGCTGCGATAGGAATACATGATGTGATGAATAAAAAAATGGCGCCTCGGGCGCCATTTTTTTAACGCTTAACATCTAGCGTCTGCTCACTCCCCTAGCAGTTTCTTAAAGGTACGCTCTGTCATACCCGAAGTTATACCGCCATCAATCATAATTGACTGCCCGCTGACAAAGCGCAGTCTTCAGCTGCTAAGAAGTGAATCATCGCGGCACATTCTTCGGGCTCACAAATACGGTTCGATGGCACCAATAATTTCTCACCTTCAATCATAAACACACCGCCGTCGGCATGTGCCATTGGGGTGTTTACGGTGGTGGGGCAGATGCAGTTAATGCGAATACCCTTGGCTTCGCCCAGCTCTACCGCGGCGGTTTTAGTCAGTCCCACGACTGCGTGCTTGGAAGCGACGTAGCTGCCGATCTCAACAGCACCTACCGTCTTGCTCCGCAGGATGGGCAGAAGCCGCGACCCTTACAGGAGAAAGCGACAAGGTGCTCGTGCCGGCAGCCATCGCACTTTACCCGTAAGAAACCATGTTCGAGGCGCCCGCAGCGCAAGTACTTACGGAACTCTTCGACGACGAAGGCGGGCAACGACGCGTGGTTCAGTGTCAGTTCGCCGGTAAGCGTAGACAGGTGTTGTTCAACAATCGGGTAGAGCGCGGTT
>JABJED010000382.1 GCA_018665025.1 Gammaproteobacteria bacterium | reverse complement strand
AGTCTTGCGGGGCAGTCGAATCAGGTGACTCACCCTGTTCTGACAACTCGAATGCAGAATGCAATGCTCTTGCCGCCAGCTCCAAATACTTCTCTGCAAGGACCACCGAGATTTTAATTTCAGAAGTTGAAATCATCTGAATATTAATCGATTCGTCAGCCAAGACTTTAAACATCCTGCTGGCCACACCGGCATGGGAACGCATTCCAACCCCAACCAATGACAACTTGGCGATTTTATTGTCGCCCGACACCTCTCGCGCATCAATGTTTTTTGCAATATTTTCCAGAATCTGTTTCGCCTGGTTGTAGTCATCTCGCCGAACGGTAAAAGTGAAGTCTGTGCTCATGTCCGCAGCCACGTTCTGAACTATCATGTCTACTTCAATATTCGCATCGCTGATTGGGCCCAGAATAGCCGAAGCAATACCGGGCACATCTTTGACACCCAATATCGTTAACTTTGCCTCGTCGCGGGTAAACGCTATCCCTGAAATGATTGGTTGCTCCATTGAATCGTCCTCTTTGGTGATCAACGTGCCAGGTTTTTCTTCAAAGCTAGACAAAACTCGAAGGGGCACCTGGTACTTACTGGCAAACTCTACCGCCCTGGTATGCAGAACCCGGCTACCTAAGCTGGCTAGCTCCAACATTTCCTCAAACGTCATCTGCTTAAGACAACGGGCACCTTCAACAACTCTCGGGTCAGTCGTAAAGACGCCTTCCACATCTGTATATATCTGGCACTCATCAGCCTTCAGCACTGCCGCGAGAGCAACGGCCGTTGTATCCGAGCCGCCACGACCCAAGGTTGTTACGTGGCCCTTTTGGTCGATACCCTGGAATCCCGCTACTACCGGAACGATGCCGTCTGAGATCTTCGCCTGGAGCACTGTTTCGTCAATTTCCAGGATCCTCGCCTTGCTGTGCTCGCTGTCTGTCAGGATACTGGCCTGCCAGCCTAAAACTGATTCTGCTTTAACCCCATGTTTCAGCAAGGTCATCGCCAACAGGGCTATGGTTGCCTGCTCACCGGTGGACAGCAAAACATCCAGTTCCCGTCGAGCATCCAAGCCATCGTAATTAACCTCATTCGCCAACGACACAAGTCGATCGGTTTCATCACCCATTGCTGAAACGACGACCACCACATCATGTCCAGCATTCCTTGAACGAATAATGCGCGCAGCAATATTTTCGATTCGCTCAACCGATGCGACGGAGGTTCCACCAAATTTTTGGACAAACAACGACATGCGGCCTTAACCGGTTTTGAAAGGGCGCCTATTTAATAGAAATTTGACGAAAAAAACTACAGAAGATTTCGGGCAAATTGCTCAACACTCGCCAAAGCCGCTGGTAGTGAGTCCGGATCAGAGCCGCCAGCACGTGCCATATCGGGGCGCCCACCACCCTTACCACCTACCTGTGAGGCGATGTGGTTCACCAGGTCTCCAGCGTGAAATCGATCTGTCAGGTCCTTGGTTACCCCGACAATCAGGCCAACTTTCCCCTCACTAACCGTGCCAAGAACAATGATTCCACTGCCGATCTTGTTTTTTAACTGGTCAAGCACATCCGGCAATGATTTTGGGTCGGCACCATCCAACTGACTGACGACAAGCTTCACTCCCCCCAGATCAATGGCAGATTCAGCAATATCTGGACCTACACCGCCGGTCGCCAGCTTTCGGTTGAGATCCGTAATCGTTTTCTCCAGCTTCTTATTCTGGTCAATCAACGCACGCAACTTATCCGCCAGATTGTGGTTGTCAGCTCGAACCAGACTACCTGCTTGCGATAGTAGGTCTTCATTGCTTTCAACCTGTGTCAGCGCGGCCGAACCGGTGATTGCTTCAATTCTTCTGACCCCGGAGGCGACCCCCTGCTCTGATACAATCCTGAAAATACCAATGTCCCCGGTACGGGCGGCATGAGTTCCACCGCAAAGTTCCACTGAGAACCCATCACCCATTGTCAGTACGCGAACCTCTGCGCTGTACTTTTCGCCAAAAAGTGCCATGGCACCCTTGTTACGGGCCGATTCCAGGTCCATTACTTCCGTTTCAATAGCACTGTTAGCCCGAATTTCGGTATTAACCAGTCGTTCTATTTCTCGCAACTGTTCTCTGGATACTGGTTCAAAATGGGAAAAATCGAACCGGAGGCGCTCTGCATTGACCAGCGAGCCACGTTGGTTCACATGTTCACCAAGAATCTTACGCAGGGCTGCATGCATTAAATGTGTCGCAGAGTGATTTAAACGCGTCGCATCTCGTAGCGGTCGATTGACAACCGATTGAACTTTGTCCCCCACAGCCAAGCTTCCGTTAACCGGCTTTCCTTGATGCAGGAAAGCATCACCGCTTTTGACGGTATCGGTGACGTTCAACACCACGCCATCTGCAATCAGTTGTCCGGTATCCCCAGCCTGGCCACCCGATTCAGCATAGAAAGGTGTTCTATCCAGCACAACCAGGGCTTGCTGGTCTGCGTCAGCCTGATCAACCTGAGCGCCATCAACAATGATGCCTATGACCGTTGACTCATCTTCCAATGAATCGTATCCAACGAACTCGGTAACATCGCTGAGCTGCAAATCACCGGTATCGGCAGAGCCAAACTGGCTCGCCGCACGCGCCCTTTGCCGCTGGGCTTCCATTGCACGAGCAAAGCCAGCCATATCCAGAGTCAGGTTGCGCTCCCTGGCAATATCAGCAGTCAAGTCGGTTGGGAACCCATAGGTGTCATAGAGCTTGAACACCACTTCACCCGGAATTTCCTTTCCATCAAGCTGCGAAATCGCGTCAGAGAGAATCCGCATACCCTGGTCGAGGGTCAACTCAAACTGTTGCTCTTCTTTAAGGAGCACTTTTTCTACCTGGCTACGGGTTTGTGCAATCAAGGGGTAGGCATCACCCATTTGGGTAACGACTTCCCCGACGAGTTGGTGAAAGAACGGGCCACTGGATTGTAGCTTGTGGCCGTGCCTGAGCGCCCGGCGAATAATCCTGCGGATAACATAGCCCCTTCCCTCGTTAGAGGGTACTACCCCATCAGCGATCAGGAACACTGCAGCTCGAATGTGGTCTGCAATGACTTTTAAAGAAGGGCTATCCAGATCAGTGGTTTCGAGAAGCCCAGCGGCTTTTTTAATCAGCGCCTGGAACAGATCAATTTCATAGTTGTTATGCACATCCTGCAATACCGCGGCCAGTCGTTCCAGTCCCATGCCGGTATCGACACACTGTTTAGGCAAGGGCGTTAAGGTGCCATCTGCGGACCTGTCATACTGCGTAAACACCAGGTTCCAGATCTCGATGTACCTGTCCAGTTCACCATCTTTAGACCCCGGCGGGCCGCCAGGCACTTCCGGCCCGTGGTCGTAGAATATTTCTGACGAAGGACCGCAGGGTCCCGTATCGCCCATAGTCCAGAAGTTATCGTCGTCGCCGAGCCGAGTAATGCGCTGAGGATCAAAACCAACTTTCTCTATCCAGATTTGCTCTGCCTCATCGTCACTATCGTGAACCGTGACCCAAAGCTTGTCCGCGGGCAACCCAACAACTTGCGTCAGGAACTCCCACGCAAAGACAATGGCGTCTTCCTTAAAATAGTCGCCAAAACTAAAGTTACCTAACATTTCAAAAAACGTATGGTGCCGCGCTGTATAACCGACGTTATCCAGGTCGTTGTGTTTACCACCCGCCCT
>JABJED010000063.1 GCA_018665025.1 Gammaproteobacteria bacterium | reverse complement strand
GAGAGTGCGATCATGCTCGCTTATCGAGCCTATTTATCCAGTGTTTTCAGCTCACGGCGCATCACTTTGCCAGTACTGGTTTTTGGCAGGTCATCAACAAACTGCACCTGCCGGGGCACCTTGTAGGCGGCGAGGTGCTCGCGGCAATAAGTAATGATGTCAGCCACTTTCGGCGTTGCACTCGTCTTCGGGACGATGTAAGCCTTGGCAAGTTCACCTTTTTCTTCATCGGGAATACTGCCTACAGCCACGAGGGCGACATCCGGGTGACCGGCGACAACCCGCTCAATTTCCGCGGGATAGACGTTGAAGCCCGCTGTCAGAATCATGTCTTTCTTTCGGTCGACGATAAAAATACAACCGTCTTCGTCCATGGTGGCGACATCCCCGGTGTGCAGCCAGCCGTCAGGCTCGATTGTGTCGTGGGTCGCCTGCTCATTGCCGAAGTATCCCTGCATGACGATATCGCCTTTGATCATCAGTTCACCGACCTCACCGATGGGCAAGGTTTTATCGGCATTCTCTGTGTCGGCAATCCTTGCCTGCG
Source organism: Gammaproteobacteria bacterium (assembly GCA_018665025.1). GTDB lineage: Bacteria > Pseudomonadota > Gammaproteobacteria > Pseudomonadales > Azotimanducaceae > UBA9659. The sequence goes on along the minus strand of JABJED010000063.1, from coordinate 13,360 downwards.
TATAGGGTAGGGCGACTCCTATCGAACCATGCTTGATCAGACCATTGGTCGCAAAGGTGGTGCCGAGGCCGCCGAGCTCAGTCATGCCCCATAGTTCAATCAACGGGCAGCGGAAGCGTTGCTCGACCTCTTCCATTTTTGGTTTGGGCATGGTCTGTCCGCCGACGGTGCAGCAGCGCAGTGACGATAGGTCGTAGTCATCTAACTCCGGGTGATTGAGCATGAACATATACATGGTGGGCACTCCTTCGAACATCGTGGCCTTGTGGTCCTGGATGCTTTGCAGGATGGTCTTCTCTTCGAAGGCTGGGTGAAGTACCAGGGTCATGCCATTTTGTACGGCGCCGCTCATGACCACGTTGCCGTAGACATGCGGGCAAGGAAGGGCGGTTACGACAGTATCCCGGTCGCTTCGTTGATGCATCAGGGCAGTCATTGCGACATTCAGCAGGATACCTTTGTGCGACAGACAGGCCCCTTTGGGATGCCCTGTAGTACCCGATGTGTAGCCGATTGTGGATAGTGAGTCGGGGTCGACTTCACCGATCTGGAAATGATCACTACTGCCATCAAGAATATCGTTGAAAGACAATATTCCCTCGGGCAGTGCTTCGTCGCCAAAGGCGATCAGTTCTCTGACCTGAGATTTTTCTTTGACATCTTTTATGGAGAGCGCCTTTTCATGGGATGCAATAACGACAGTAGCGCCGCAGTCATTGGCCACGAATTCAACTTCACCGGGGGTCAGCATCACGTTGATCGGATTGATCACCGCGCCCGTTTTTAGCGTACCGTAATAGCAGACGACCCACTCCCAACAGTTGCCGGAGTACAGGGTGACACGGTCACCAGGCTTTACCCCGAGATCAACCAACCGATTAGCGAAGCGGTTAGATAATGCCTCGAGTTCGTTAAACGACAACGCCCGGTCCGGCAGAATGAGTGCAATCTTGTCGCCGTAGCGTTTCGCTGCCGCGCTTGGAATATCGCCAATTGAATTGATCAAAGTCATGAGCTCATCTCCAGCCCGTTGGTGCGCCGTTTTAGGTAAGCGGCGACACGTAGCACAAGCGCTAGTAGTCCCAGGTTGAAATAGACAAAGGAAATAACCGTGGCGCTGCTGCTGAACGCTAGTTCCGCATAGCTGGTCCAGATCGCCAACCAGAAATACCACACACCCACCAGTTGCAGCCAGTGCCAGTGCTCTGTTCGTAATCTGCGACGCACCGGAAAAAACGAGGTTATCGTCATTGCTATCAGGAGGGCGTAGCTGCCAATGCGCAAAACAAGGTCACTGGTTTTGTGTAGCTCCTCCCAGTAATAAGGTGAGTACAAGGTGAACAGAACAGCGATAAAAACAGCTTGCCAGCCGAATCCAGCAGCGAAAGATAAACCGAGGTAGCGGCGATTGCGTAAGAGCCAACTGGATGTGTTTCCGGGAAAGATCTGCGCCATCGCGGAAGCAGCAAATGCAAGGAAGATCCAGGGGGAGGCGAGCTGCACCGACAGACGTATCAGGCTCACGGTCGACTCCGGCGTAGAAATTCCGATCAATAGCGCGGCCGCGCTTATCGCGATGAAAGTCATCGCGGCGATCGTTAAGAACAACGGCCACCCGTTGAGTGCTCTTTGTGCTATTGATGCCACGGCAATCACCTACTGCTCGAGTCTCTGTATTGTCACGATGACGCTTCGCCTGATGCTAGCCAGCCCCTGGTTTCAATGATTATCATCTCGCGAAATTTAACGGGCATGTCCCAGGTTCCCGTGAAGCCCTTGGGTACGACAAAACTATCGCCGGCGCGATAGGTCCTTTTCTCGCCTTCAGTCGCGCTAAGCGTCACCTCTCCCTCAAGCACCAGCACAAATTCGTCATAGGGGTAAGGGCTGCTGATATCTATCAAGGCAGGCTGCGCTTCATAGATCGTTACAACAAAATCGCCCTGATGCAACACTTTCTGCCAATGTTCATTGGTTCCTTTGAGTACCATCTCACTCGGCCAGGGAGGGATGCTGTCGAGCTTCAGTACTTTCAGTTCTTCTACATTCAAGGGTAGAGCGCCCGGCGCTGCCTGTACTGGAGTGGCCAATGTGGCTGCGATGAGAAGCACAAAAATGCCAATATTCTTCATAGAGTTGTCCTCTTTTTTAGGATTGGGCGCCGTGTAACAGGGCCGTGAGTGGGCGCTGGTGCCTCCCGGTAGTTCAGCTTTACGACATTGACATGTCGACATGCATGCTAGAACATGTCGATTGACATGTAAACCTCCCGGAGATAGCAATGGCAATACGGATAACGAGGCGGGACCTTCTTAATGGAATGGCGATCGGAGCGGGGGGCGTCCTGCTGCCGGCCCATGGTGTTGAGCGCGGGATGAGTCTATATACACCAGCGAGCCCCGTCGTTCCATCTAATTATTATCCTCCCACTCTGACCGGCATGCGTGGCAGTCATGTAGGTTCCTTTGAAGTCGCACATGCATTGGCCTGGCAGGGACAGAAACCTGCCTCATACAAATCATTGGAGGAACACTACGATCTGGTTGTTGTCGGCGCGGGTATGAGCGGTCTTGCCGCTGCCTGGTATTACCTGAAAAAAGCCGGTCCTGAAGCGCGCGTGCTGGTGCTTGATAATCATGATGACTTTGGCGGCCACGCCAAGCGCAATGAGTTTAACCACAAAGGTAGGATGCTCCTGAGTCTCGGTGGCGCGCAGAATCTTGATAGCCCAAGTAATTATGGGGACGTCGCCGGAAGTCTTTTGATTGATATCGGTATAGATGAGGCAACCATAGCGCAGATGGCTGCCGACACACCTGATGATTGTGTCCTTGGAGGCAAGCTTAATGGGGATGTTGGTCTGACAGTACCTGATGGTGATGATCACCTGACTATCGGTGGGCACTGGTTTAAGTTTTTCCATGGCCGGGGTGACTATGAAGCCGCGGTCCGTGAGTTACCCTTACCAGAAGATCAACAGGACAAATTGCTCGCGTTTTTTGGTGGCGAAAAGGACTTCCTGGATGATCTGTCACTGGTCAATAAATGGGACTATGTAAACAACACCAGCTATAACCAGTTTTTGTTTGATCGTGTAGGGCTTTCAAGGGAGACAATTCCCATACTGAATGCACATCTACTCATTTTGAATGGACCCTCTGGATGGAATCACACTGTACTTGAAGCCATCATGGCCGGTAGTCCGGGTCTTCGTGCCATGGGATGGCTTGCAGATTTTGTCGATTCCGTTGCAGCCATGCTGATTGATGACCTCGCCGGTGATATACGCATGTTCCCGGACGGGAATGCGTCTGTTGCCCGTCTACTGGTTCAGAAAATGATTCCAGACGTGGCGCCGGGTATGAAAGGAGTAGAGGATGTTGCTATTACCCGATTTGACTATGGTGCCCTGGATCTGACTGACCAGGCGGTTCGAATTCGTTTAAATAGCACAGCCGTTGGGGTTAAAGAAGTTGGTGATAAGGTCCAAGTAGACTACGTGCAACACGGCAAACCCTGTCGCGTCACGGCCAGTCGTTGTGTTCTGGCCTGCTACAACAACCTGATACCTCACCTCTGCCCGGAGATGAGTGATGCGCAAAAAGAAGGCCTGGGTTATGGCGAGCGCATGCCCTTTGTTTATGCCAACGTGCTACTGGAGAACGGGGAAGCTTTCTCAGAGCTAGGTGTCTCGATAACGCAATGTCCTTATGATCCTTTCCAGTGGGTCAGTGCTGCTCCAACCATGACCACGGGAGGTTACGAACCGCCAAGGGGGCCTGAGGACCCCATGGTGGTATTCATGATGGCTTCCCCCACGCCCGCCGATGGAACGAAGGGAACAACGCGTGATCTTCTGCGTATGGGGCGTCACAAAATCTACGCGTCTACGTTCGATGATTACGAGCAACAGATCCGTGAACAACTTCAACGGATGCTTGGCAGGCATGGCTTCGACCATGAAAGAGATATCAAGGCGATTACGGTTAACCGGATTCCTCATGGCTACGCCTACTGGTACCAGGGGCTGGATGATCCAGAATGGGAGGAGGGGCAAGCTCCCCATGAAATCGGGCGTCAACAGTTTGGACGTATTTCGATTGCGAATACTGACTCTGAGGTCACGCCTTTAATGAATGCAGCATTTGATGCAGCATACCGGGCAGTCGAAGAGCAGATCAGCTAGCCGTTGGTTTATTCACTTAATGATTAGTCATGGAGTAAGAAATGACAGAGCGTGTGTTTAAAATCCTTCCGGATGGTGATGGAGAATCGAGGCCATCAAGGCTGATTCCGAAAGCGTGTTTCACGACGGAAGCCACTGATGAGACGACTCAAAGTTTCTATGAGGCAGAAGATGGTTCTGTCTCAACCGGTGTTTGGGAATGCCCTCCCTGCAAGATGGACATCGATAGCTATCCCGTTAATGAGATGATGACCATCATCTGTGGGGCGTTAGTCTTGACGAACGGTGAAGGTGTGCAGGAGACGTTTGGACCTGGCGAAGTGGTGTATGTTTCAAAAGGTTCAACGTTGACATGGCATATCACCGAACGGCTTCGGAAGTATTACATGACGTCTTCCTAGGAGAAGGGAACAGGGTCTGGACTCGCGGCTTGTTTGAGAATGAGTGACATCTGCGCGCTCATCATTTCGCTCTGTGAACTGACCGCCGCTAGTCTCGTCCAGGGGCATTGCCCGCCAGATAATCATTCAGCACCTCATGAAAGCGGTGCACGCGTGTCTCCTGAGCCGCAAAGTAGGGCTCCTGGTATCCGCGGGAGTGCCAACCGGTTCTTTGCCCATCAGTGAGTTGCCAGTCCTGAAACACCACCTGGTCTGACAGGTCCCGCACGGAAGATCCGTCACCGTAAACCCTGAGGTCAATCTCGGCTTCCTTCAGTTCCATCGCCTGGCGGGCTGTGCGATTCACAAAATCGCCCATTCCCTCAACCGGATAAGCCATGGTCCATTGATCAAAAAAGCATTTCTCCGGATCTGTAGGATGTGGCTCCCATCGCCATACCAGAAAAGAGTCTGCGCCCGGCGCGATTGCAACGTTAGGAAACAATACACCAAAGGGGCTTTCGGTCAGGTCCTCGTCACTCAGATGTTCGTAATGTAGGTACCCCTTCTCTTTCCATAATTTACGTTTGGCGGCCTTTAGGTCGAGCCACCCCTGCATCGTCTTTGTCTCAAAATCAGGATAGCTATCTGGGTCTATATCCCAGGTGCGCAGTTGCTCATCAAAGGGATGTGGCTGACCCTCAGGAAGACGATCACGCAACGATGGTCGTCCCATCTGAACGATTCTGTTGTGACCCATAGGAAACATTTCATAGCGCGACGTAAAGTGATCCTGATCAATAATTGGAGGCACCTGAGGGTGGACGACTCTGGTGTGATAAGACTCATTGAAGTTATCAGACCAGAACTTCCAGTTGGCATTCAACTCTATGCGAAGCCAGTGAACTCGAACAGTTTTCTCAAACTGGTGCCCTTTATACAACTCTGGCGTTGGCTCCAGATAATCCATGAGTCCAGGTGCATCATCATCCATTGTGTACCAGACAAGCCCGGCCCAGGTATCAACTCGAACTTCAACCAGGGTCGACTTGCCGACCGGATCCCCTTGCGGAAAATCATCTTGATCAGGACAGGCCTCCAATATCCCGTCAAGTCCCCACCGCCATCCATGATAGGGACAAAAGAAACTGTCTTGGCTACTATTATCCCAAACTAACCGAGCAGCACGATGGCCGCAGGCGTTGTAAAAACCTCTTAGTGATCCGTCACGCTGGCGGACGATCATCACCGATTCGTGCAAAAAATCATGCACAATGTAATCGCCTGTCTCCTGTAGTTGTTGTTCTCGCCCTGCGATATGCCAGATTTTCGTCCACAGGTGCTGCCACTCCTGCTTCATAAAATCCGGGTCGTAGTAGCGCTCTCTAGGTATTAAGTCACCGCGCAGATTTTTTGGGTCTTTTCCATCCATCGCCAGTGGATGTGGCTCAATTTTTGTCACGAATCATCCTGCTTTCAACGACTTCAAAAAGAGATTAAACCCCCAGATATCTTCGCTGTCAAAACGCCGGTATCTGCATTTCCACCGCAAGCGCGAGTCAATGTTCTTTTGACGTATTTTCGCTATCATCCTTGAAGATGATTCACGAGGAGAGGGATAGGGAAGATGGCGAAAGTTGGCAATGTTGAGGGTTTATTGGCCGAACAGGCTGTTCGCAAAGCAGTCACCTGTTACTCGAGAGGGGCTGACAGATGTGACTCTGGCATGATGATGTCCGCGTTTCACAAGGATGCAGAGGTGAGGTACGGGAGCTTTGATGGACACTATCTGGAATTTTGTGAAAGCGTCATCAGCGGTAATTTAGCCATGAGCTACACCACTCATACGGTTATGAATGAGTATTATGATATCGATGCAGAATCTGGCAGCGGTGTTGGCGAAGTCTATGTCCTGGCCTTCTTCTCCGTGGGCGAAGATGAATATCTGGTCGCAGGCCGATATATCGACAAATATGAATGCCGCAATGGTGACTGGCGAATCAGCTATCGCCAATATGTGATTGATTGGAGCAGAACCGCAGTTTATAGCGGCGATGACCGAAACGACCTATTCGAGGGCCTTATCTACAAAGGCACGCAAAATCGAAACGACCTTTCTTACAGCATTCTGGGTGACCAGATAGATCCAGAAATACACTCGAACTGATCGAGAAGGGTAAAAACGATGTTTTGCGGTAAGGACGAATAACCTTCTTTTTCCTTCCTTCAGAAAAGTATCCTGGTACCAGCCGGTTACCTAACACTCCCTTCGGTTGACCTAAACGTGCTTTGCTGCCCCCAACGATGTTATCCGGGTTGTTCGTTCTTCTCGCCAGAATCTCATTCAAGATTTTGTTAATGAATGCTGCGTTCCTATCCGGACGGTCACGGAGGCCCGCTCATCATGTCTCGGCCCGAATTGACTGTTGCTTGTCGGCGGTTTTGGGATTACTCCTTCTTTCGCAACGAGAAAACGGGGTTTGATAACTACGGGTGGACTTGAACCACCGGCACCAGCATTATATGCGCCATTCCCATTAAGAGGAGCGGAGAACCAGATATGAGTGATTTATTATCCGACGAGCTATTGTCCACCATTGGTCGTCGGAGCGAGCCACGTCGAGAAATAGTCACTCGACGTGATATAAGAAAGTACGCTGTCGCCACCGACAATCGACAACGTAAATATCTTGATGGTGACCAGGCACCGCCGATGTTTCACGTGCCCCTGTTCTGGGACGTAGTTGAGTTAGCGCAGTTAACCCCTGACGGTGTTTCAATTGATAGCCTGTTGCCTAAATTCCCCCTTGAGAAAGCCATGGCTGGTGGGTTGAATATTGAGTACCACAAGCCTATTTACCCCGGCGATTGGCTGACCTCTACCCGGACCTTAACCGACATCTACGAGAAGCAGGGCCGTTCGGGTTCACTCATTTTTTATGAGGTGCTCATGGATATTGTTAACGATGATGGTGACCTGGTCATTCGCGAAAAAACCACAAGGATATTACGGTGATGACAAAAAACGCGGAACGCTTCGCCGGCCTGCGGGTAGGCGAGCAATTACCGAATCGAGAATATAAGCCCGACAACGTGCAGCTTATGCTCTACAACGCGTCGCTTTGGAATGGCCATCGCATTCATTTTGACGAGCCTTATGCCAAGAACGTTGAAGGATATCCGGGACTGGTTATCGCCGGTCCCATGCTGGGTGACTGGCTACACCAGTGTGTCGAGGAATGGCTGGGCGATGATGGTTATGTTTTTTCGATTGACTATTCCAACCGTGCGGCGACCTACATCGGTGATGTGCTGACTGCGGGTGGTGAAATTGCAACACTACGTCCGGAGGCAAGGGAGGTTGAAATCGATGTCTATATCAAGAGCCAGTCTGGTGACGTGGTAACTCCGGGTAAAGTTGTGGTGAGGTTTGCTGATCATGGATAAAAGCCTGAGAGGTAAAGTTGCCATCGTCGGTGCGGCTGATACCGAAGTCGGCGTCCTGCCCGGACGCACGCCAATGGAGCTGGGGGTGGAAGCTGCGCTGGCCGCCATTGCGGACGCGGGCCTTGAAAAAGATGATATTGATGGTTTGGTTACCTGTAACGCGATGGCGCAGCCGATGATGTATCACGCTGAAGCAACCGCTGAATATTTGCAGATTTTCCCGCGCTATTGCATCGCAGCTGGCGCAGGGGGCGGCACTACTTTTTCGATTATTCATCACGCGGCTTCCGCCATTGCAACTGGCATGGCTGATGTGGTGGTGGTGGCCATGGCAGATTCGATGCGTAGCGGTTTGACCCGTGATCAGGCGATGTTGGTGCAGGCTTCGACCGGGCATCCGGAATTTGAACAACCCTATGGCCCGACCGTGCCAGCGTATTACGCGTTGATAGCGCAGGCACATATGGCTGAATTTGGAACCACCCAGGAACAGTTCGCCGGTATTGCCGTTGCCTGTCGGGCGCATGCGGCGCGTAACCCTGCTGCGCAGATGCGAGACTTGATCAGTGTTGAAGATGTGCTCGACTCCAGAATGATTGCCGATCCTTTACATCTTCTGGATTGTTCGCTGGTGTCAGATGGTGGCTCCGCCATAGTGCTGACATCCGCTGAGCGTGCGGCTGACATGAAGCAAGCCCCGATATATTTGCTGGGTGCCGGTGAAGGACATAGCCACGAGCATATTAGTGCAGCCCGCGACCTAACCACTTCGGCTGCCAAGGAAGCGGGCGAGCGAGCTTTCGAAATGTCTGGCCTGCGTCCTGCAGATATGGACTTTGCACAGCTCTACGATTGCTTTACTCCAACTGTGTTGGTGGAACTGGAGGACCTTGGGTTTTGCAAAAAGGGGGAGGGTGGTGCTTTTGTTGAAAGCGGTGCGCTTCTGCCTGACGGGTCTCTGCCGGTCAATACCCATGGCGGACTGTTGTCGCATAGCCACCCTGGGAATCCGGGATCGATGTTCGCGCTGACCGAATCGGTCTGGCAGTTGCGAGGAGAAGCCAGCGGCAGGCAGGTTGCAAACCCAAAAAATGCATTAGTCCACGCTCAGGGCGGCATTATGTCGTCACATACAGCATTGGTACTTGGAACGGAGGCGTCTTAAGTTGACCACAGAAACCCCTGATAAAGTTTTGCCGCAACCGAGTGTATTAACGGAGCCCTACTGGGAGGCCTGCAGGCGGGGAGAGTTGACCATGCAGCGGTGCAAGGATTGCCAGGCATACCAGTTTTACCCCCGCACCATTTGTTCTCACTGCGGGGGGCGAGACGTGGCATGGTCAGCGGTCAGTGGTCGCGGCGTCATAAAGAGTTTTACCATAGTAAGACGTGGCATTTCCCGGGCCTATGAGGCGCCCTATGTGCTAGCCCTGATTAACCTGGAGGAGGGGCCTTGCATGATGAGTAGCCTGGTTGATGTTGACCCGGAGACGGTAGTCGTGGGGGCGCGGGTCACCGTTTCTTTCGAGTCCTGGAGCACTGACATCGAAATGCCGGTGTTCAAAGTCGCGCAAGAGGGTTGATATAAGCGCTAAACCACGGGTATGGGTCCTCTGTGCGGCGCAGGATTGTCAGATGTGTCTGTAGAAGTTGGCAATAAATTGAAATCTTGATAATCGAAGAAATTCTAAATATTGCAGGTGTGAAGACGAGAGGGACGATGACCGAGACTGCCCAACAACAAGACCTGACTATCATCCCGGTTCGTCATTTTGACTTCGAGTTTCCTGATAACCTGGACCCTGTCTGGGTGCCTGATAACCCGTACCGTGCCCATTTCTTTAATGGTGTTTCTTTAACCATGCCTTATCTGGAGCCTTTTCTCTGCAAAACAATGCGTGAAGCTTTGCAGCTTGTTGACGACAAGCAATTGCTCGAAGACATGCGTGGCTTCATTGGACAAGAAGCGCAACATTATCGTTGTCATCGTCGTTTAAATGAGCGCTTAACCAAAAATGGTCACCCCCAGTTTGCCGAGATTGAAAAACGAATCGCGGACGCGTACGACCGACTGGCTGAACGAAGCATGCGTACTCGGCTGGCTTATTCAGCGGGGTTTGAATGCATGACGAACGGGTTTACTAATTGGCTCATTGGAGACCGGAAGGCACTCTTTCAAAATGCGCAAGTGGACGTGACATCATTCTGGCTGGCCCATATGGCGGAAGAGTGTGAACACAAGACCGTCGCCTTCGATGTTTATGAAAAACTCTATGGGGCTTATTGGCCGCGAGCGTTCGGGGTGATACATGGTTCTGCGCACGTCCTTGGCCTTGGGTGCGTTGGCATGATGTCCGCACTTGGACGTGATTCCAGCGATAGCCTGTTTCGTCGAACCTGGGGAGTTTTATGCCAGTCCAGCGCTATCATTGTAAAGGTTGGCCCCTTCATGGCGCGGGCCCTTGGGCCTAACTATAACCCCCGCCAGGAGAGTGAACCCGAGTGGTTGAATCAGTGGTTGAGCTTCAATGCGGAGCTTGATAACCAGGGCCCGATGCCGGTGATTGATACGGGCAGTGAAGAAATGGGGTTGCCCTTAAGGTCACAGCCGGCCGCTTAACAGGAACGTTGTTTGGACAAATCAATATACAAACGACAATAAAAAAGACCATATAAACGACCACATAAACGACAGCGAGGAACAGGATGTCTCAATTACAAAGAGTGATGATAGCCAATGGGCTATTGGTGATGCTGGTTTCAATGTTTGCTGGATTCATGTTGATGTTCAACTTGCTAGGCGGGTTCGAAATTTGGCCGGGCAAAATATTAGAGTTTTCTGTTTACGGAACAACCCAGGGGTGGGTGCGTGCCCACTCGGGTGGGGTGACGAATGCATTGCTGGTGATGGCGATTGCCTTTGCGTTACCGTACATCAGGGTATCTGCGTTTCAAGAAAAGTTTCTCGCCTACGGATTCATCTATGTTGCCTGGTCGTTCACAGTATTCTATTGGTTAGGAAACGCCTCGGCGAATAGGGCGCTGACCTTTGGTGACAATCAACTAGGCGAGTCAAGCTTGATCAGCGTGTTGGGTTTTCTCCCAGGCTTGCCGAGCGTGGTGCTTGTCGTCGTACTACTTATTATCGCGGCAAAGGGCATTCTCTCCAACAAAGACCCATAGTATGACTGCTCTAGAATCCTGCATGAATCGGCGCAAAACAGGGTTTTGCAGGTTCCAACTGCGCAATTTGAGTGCGACAATTAGAGGGGCCTGTGGCCTAAGGTCAGACCGTCTTTTGGAATAACTCACTCTTTTGTAACAACTTATTAAATAGGGTAATTATGGACAGCGAAACTGTCACGGGTTCAGGCTCGCTCTCGCCCGCGCAACAACATGGTACGTACGAGCTGCTTCCCTTTGTACTTGACCCTAAAAATATTGCCCGTTTCGACGCTGGGCAGGTAATCATTGGTGACCGTCGACAGTATCCGTTTGAACAGTCATTTGTAACCTGTCGAACAGTCGCCGAGGTGGCGAGTGCCATTGAAGGTATGGTGACTCAAGGCAGCGGGCCCTGGCTTGCTTCGGTTAATGCGCTGCGAATTCTAACATCCGATAGTCCTGATAATCCGGCAACTCTGATGGCTGATCTGCAACAGGCGCGGGATCTACTGGTCAGCACACGTCCTACCAATACCGCCATGATGCAACGCTTAGATCAGATGCTCAGCATTGCCAAACAGGCGCTAGCAACCAATAGCGACGTAGACTACGCCATCGCTGCATCGATCGACGAGGTGCTGCTCGGAATATACGACGATTATACGCTTCGTGCGCTCGCGATGGCGGACCTGATCGATGATGGTGATGGCATTTTAACTAACTGCTTCGGTGAAGCCGGCGTTTTGCTGTCAATTGCCTTTGCCGCGAGGCAGGGTAAAGATATCATCGTCTACGCTCCTGAAACCAGACCGTACTTTCAAGGTGCCAAGCTTACCGCTCCATCTCTTCATGAGATGGGTATTAAGGTGAACCTGATTACAGACAACATGCCGGCGCACATCATGTCCGAGCGAAAAATCCAGAAGTACGTAACAGCCGCGGATCTCATTACATTGGATGGTCACGTTGTTAACAAGATTGGTACTTTTCAGAACGCCATTTCTGCCCATGCTCATGATATTCCTTTTTTTGCTTTTGCCTGGGGGCGGGATGATAGTAAAAAGCAGCGCAGTGACATTGTCATAGAGGAACGAGATGCGGCAGAAATAAAACTTGCTTTGGGTACAGCCACCACCATCGATACTATCTCGGCACGATATCCCGCCTTTGATATCACACCGCCAAATTATGTGTCTGGTGTGGTGACCGTTCATGGTGTTGCTAGCCCTTATAACTTAGAGAGTCTATCTACCTGGTAGCTAACACGAAGGAAAATATATGCCCGCTGCAATTCTTGGTGGCACCGGAATCTACAATCTCCCCGGTGTTGAAGTCGAGGCTAAAGAAATATCTAACGAGTATGGAATAGCGCAAATATTTGTCGGTAAAGGAGAGCATGACGATGTTGTTTTTCTTACCAGGCACGGCAAGGACCATTCAACGCCGCCCCACAAAGTAAATTATCGCGCTAACATTAAGGCGATCAAAGACCTGGGTGTAAAACGAATCATGTCCACCTATGCCGTGGGTTCCATTACAGCCGACTACCCTGTGTCGGAACTCGCCATCCTTAGAGACTTTCTTGATTTTACCAGTGGCCGTGAGTCTACCTTCTTCGATCAGATCGAGCGCAGTGTAGGGCATGTGGAAATGAGCGAGCCATTTTGCCCGGTCATGAGCCAGCAGTTAGTGCAACTCGCGGATCAGCACCAGATAAAAGTTCACGATGGCGCGACCTACGTTGCAACCAATGGGCCTCGATTTGAATCTCCGGCTGAAATCAGAATGTACCAACAACTGGGTGGGCATGTGGTAGGTATGACTTGTTGCCCCGAAGTCTATTTAGCGGGCGAGTTGGGTATGAGCTTTGGGGCAGTCGCGCTGCCTATTAATCTTGCGGCGGGTCTTGAGGATAAAATCACTCTTGTTGCAGGTGATATCGATGAAGTCCGAATAGGAATGGTGAACCTGATGATAGATGTTCTTCGCCACACCACTGATGAAGACTGTACTCCCCCGCTCCTTTTGTAAAACAGTGTAATGAGCACCAATGTAAATCGTGTGGGTGAGGGCGGTCATGACAAGCACGCACACTTAATGCCTATATATCAGACCTCGACTTTTGGGTTTGATACCGTAGAAGGAGTCGGAGAAGTTTTCGCAAGCAAGAAGAAAGCCCACG
>JABJED010000062.1 GCA_018665025.1 Gammaproteobacteria bacterium | reverse complement strand
CGCTGAGGGCTCTATATAAGCCCGCTGAGGGCTCTAATCTCGCATAAAAAAGCCCCGACTTGCGGGGCTTTTTTGAATCAGGATTTCAATCTACAACGATTGGCTCTACAACATCGAGTCCAGTTCAGGAATAGCTTTGAACAGGTCAGCGACCAGCCCGTAATCAGCCACCTGGAAAATCGGCGCGTCCTCGTCCTTATTAATTGCAACGATGACTTTGCTGTCCTTCATTCCAGCAAGGTGCTGAATAGCACCACTGATGCCAACGGCAATGTACAGATCAGGCGCAACAATTTTACCCGTCTGGCCAACCTGCATATCGTTAGGAACGAAACCCGCATCAACTGCCGCCCGCGATGCACCCATGGCTGCACCAAGCTTGTCAGCGACAGATTCGAGTAGTGCGAAGTTCTCACCGTTCTGCATACCACGACCACCAGAAATAATAATGGAAGCAGCTGTCAGCTCAGGTCTCTCAAGCTTGACGATCTCATCACGGTCCCAGGTCGTAAGTCCGGTGTCTGTGGCGTTATCAATAACCTCAACCGACGCACTACCACCTTCGGTAGCGACAGGATCAAAAGCTGTACCACGAACAGTCAGGACCTTGATTGAGTCACTGGATTGAACAGTTGCGATAGCATTACCCGCATAGATGGGACGTTCAAAAGTATCTTCACTGACAACGCCAGAGATGTCTGAAATCTGGGCCACATCAAGCAGAGCAGCGACTCGTGGCATGAAGTTCTTACCTGATGTCGTCGTTGCTGTCAGGATATGTGAATAGTTAGAGCCTAGCTCTACGACAAGCGCTGCAACATTTTCTGCCAGCGCATGTGCATAGGCGGCATTATCCGCCACCAATACCTTGCTGACACCAGCGATCTTTGATGCCGCCTCTCCAGCTGCTCCACAATTTTCACCCGCTACCAGCACTTCAATATCACCACCGATAGCAGTAGCGGCAGCAACTGTCACCAGCGTTGATGCCTTGATTGTCTCGTTATCGTGGTCTGCTACTACTAGAATACTCATGTGATCACCTTCGCTTCGTTCCTGAGTTTATCGACCAGCTCTTCAACTGACTCAACGATAATACCGGCTTTGCGTTCTGCTGGCGGGGTTACCTTCAGCGTCTTGATCCTCGGGGCTACTTCCACGCCAAGCTCTGCGGGTGTATATGTATCGATTTGCTTTTTCTTGGCCTTCATGATGTTAGGCAAAGAAGCGTAGCGCGGTTCATTCAATCGAAGATCAGTCGTTACAATCGCCGGTAATTTCACTGTGATCGTTTCAAGTCCACCATCGATTTCACGAGTCACTGTCGCTGTTCCATCACCAATAACCAGCTCTGACGCGAAAGTCGCTTGTGACAAACCCGCAAGTGCGGCAATCATCTGACCTGTCTGGCTGTTGTCATCATCAATGGCCTGTTTGCCAGTAATGACTAATCCAGGCTGTTCCTTTTCGATCAGCACCTTCATCAGCTTGGCAATCGCCAGAGGCTGCATGACCTCATCGCTTTCCACCAGGATCCCGCGATCTGCACCCAGCGCCAGAGCAGTTCGAATCTGCTCCTTACAGGCACTTGTGCCAATAGATACCACCACTACTTCTTCTGCCGTTCCGGCTTCTTTTAGACGTACTGCCTCTTCGATAGCAATTTCATCAAATGGGTTAACGGACATTTTCACATTATTCAGGTCAACGCCGGAGTGATCGGACAACACACGTACATTCACGTTGTAGTCGACAACACGTTTGACAGTTACAAGAACTTTCATTTAATTCCTCTATTCGCGTAATAATTGATCGGGCCCGGTGAGAATTCCCGGGTGCCAAAAAGGCCAGATTTGAAAAGCGCGTATTCTGCCGGTTAATGCCGCTATAATCAATAGTGTGCACATGCACAACTTTGACTAATTTTCTATAAAATCAATACTTTAACCAGAGAACTCATAAAGAAAAAATCGCGCTTAAGTTTCTTTAGTGCCCTTCTTTCCTTACAATAGCCGTTTCTCGATTTAACCTACTTTTTAAGGAGACACGAACATGGAAAGAGAATCCATGGAATTCGACATGGTCGTTATTGGCGGAGGGCCTGCCGGGCTCGCCACAGCGATCCGTTTTTCCCAACTCGCTACTCAAGCAGGTGACGAATTCACGGTTTGTCTCGTGGAAAAGGGTTCTGAAATTGGCGCCCATATTCTTTCCGGCGCCGTAATTGAACCGCGAGCATTGAATGAGCTAATTCCTGACTGGAAAGAAAAAGGCGCACCACTCAACAACCCGGTAACCGAAGACGATGTTTACTACCTGATTGATGAAAAGCAGGGCATGAGAATACCCGGCATCGCTATTCCACCAGCCCTGCACAATCCAACTGAAAGTCATGCCACCAGCCTCGGCAACCTTTGTCGCTGGCTCGGTGAACAAGCAGAAGAACTAGGCATCATGTTATTCCCCGGCTTCGCTGCAAGTGAAGTTCTCTACAATGAGGACGGTTCTATTAAGGGCGTTGCCACCGGTGACATGGGTATCAGCGCATCAGGTGAGCAGAAAGGTACTTTCCAGGCTGGTTACGAACTGCATGCCAAATACACGGTATTCGCCGAGGGTTGTCGCGGCCACCTGGGTAAACAGGTGATGGAGAAGTTTGACCTGCAGGCAGATTCAGATACGCAGCACTATGGCATAGGCTTTAAGGAAATCTGGGAGATCGAGCCAGACAAGCATATACCGGGAAAGGTCATGCATACCGTTGGATGGCCCCTTGGTCATTTTCCCGGCCAGACACTGGGCGGTTCCTATGTGTACCACCTGGAAAATAATCAGGTAGCCCTGGGGCTGATTATCGACCTGGGATACAGTAACCCTCACCTCAGTCCCTTCGATGAATTCCAGCGATTCAAGCAGCACAAATTTATCAGGCAATTCCTTGAAGGCGGGAAAAGAGTCTCCTATGGCGCTCGCGCAGTCGTAAAAGGAGGTCACCAGGCACTTCCTAAACTGATCATGCCAGGGGGATTACTGGTCGGTGATGACGCTGGATTCTTGAATAACCTGAAACAGAAGGGCTCACACACGGCCATGAAATCAGGCATGTTGGCTGCCGAGGCCGTGTATGCCTCAGTAAAAAGTGGCTCGACTGGTGGTGAAGAACTGGAGGGTTACGTAACGGCCTATGAGAATTCCTGGTTGTATGAAGAGCTTTATACCGCTCGAAATATCATGCCACTGCAGCACAGGCTTGGATTATTTATGGGGGCCGCTGCGGCATGGGTTGATCAGTACATCTTCCGTGGCAGGTTACCTTTCACGCTCAAGGACCCGACTCCGGATCACGCTCGATTGAAACTGGCCGCCAAGTCCAGAAAACCCGATTATCCGAAACCCGATGGGGTCCTGTCCTTCGACAAATTATCGTCGGTGTTCCTGACGGCAACCAATCATGAAGAAGACCAGCCATGTCATTTACAATTGGCCGATCCTAACATCCCCATTAACTCCAACCTGCCTCTCTTTGATGAACCTGCGCAACGCTATTGTCCTGCCGGTGTTTATGAAGTGATGGAAGAAGAAGACGGATCAAAGCGATTCCAGATCAACGCCCAGAACTGTATTCACTGCAAGACCTGCGACATCAAGGACCCTGCACAAAACATCAACTGGGTTGTACCGGAAGGTAACGGCGGACCAAACTATGGCAACATGTAGTCAGTAACACCTAACAAGCCAAGTAACTGCTCTGCCCTCGGTTTGTCCCGATTGCCACCGAGTAACAAAACCTGTCCTGCCTGCTCGTCAAACTGTTTGACGAGTAGGTAGTTCGCCTTGTCGAATCTCAGGTGACAGTGCTCCACCATATCCATTCGTTTCTCAAACGTGCCACGAACGCTTGGCAAACTAGCCATGACATCATGATGGTCTGTCATCACCGCGATCGGCCATCGGAGTTCATCGAGATTGATTTCGTGGGAGCGCAAATGGCCTAATCCGGGTTGAATCTCACCACCGCGTTCGACTTCAAGATCGCGCAGGTATTCCTCAAGGTCACTTTCTCTCAGAAAATATCCCCCGGGGAACCGCACTGCTATGTACATAAGAGAGTAAAGATACCAGTATCCCTGTAACTTACCGATTGGTATTTCCCACCCGCAGGAAGACACAACCCCCCTCTGCCAGCTCAGGACCTCTTCACGGGAAATCTCATTCGCCAGCAGCGCCCTGATGATTTTCTGCAGATCCTTCTGACGTGGCATCTTGATGAGTAACATCGGGTCAGACTGGAAGCATCGGAAAGAAGTTTTCATGACTCCACACACCCAGCCACTCGCCATCCAAGGTCAAATGTTTACCTGGGATCATCAGATCGGCTAACTGGTAGTAAACATTTCTGTTCAGCCTGGCTTCCATACCATCACGAATCACAACGTAGGGAATCCACTGCGCTCCATCCTGGATGATTCTGAGCGGGTGCTCATCATCAACAGGAATAACCTCCCCCATGTCTGTTGTCACCTGCAAACAAGCGGATATGCCCTCGCCCGTCACATTCATCAAGACTACCTGGAAGGGAACGTCCTCTACTGTGATGCGGCATTTTTCAACAGGTGTTACCAGGTAATAGTCATCACCATCACGTCGAAGCACAGAAGCAAACAACCTGACCAGTCTTGGTCGCTTGATGGGTGAACCAAGATAATTCCACACGCCATCGCGAGAAATCACCAGGTCTAGGTCTCTCTCGACGTCGGGATGCCAAAGGTGAACTGGAGGATGCTCATTGCCCTGGACCTTACCCAGTTCGGACATAAGAGAATAAGGTAACTCTGGACTGCTCATACTTCTAAAACTCCAACATGCCTTCTGACACAACAAATTTGACCACTTCTGACAAACCATCAAGGCTCTTCAGGTTTGTAAACAGGAATGGCTTGTCTCCGCGCATCTTCCTTGCATCCCTGTCCATGACGCCAAGATCAGCACCAACCAGCGGCGCCAGGTCAGTTTTGTTAATAATCAGCAAGTCAGATTTAGTAATGCCAGGGCCGCCTTTCCTTGGGATCTTGTCCCCTGCTGAGACATCGATGACATAGAGCGTCAGGTCGGATAACTCAGGGCTGAATGTTGCGGCAAGGTTGTCACCGCCGCTTTCGATCATAATCATGTCCAGCTGTGGGAACTTTTTTTGCAAATCATCAACAGCATTCAGATTCATGGAAGCATCCTCGCGAATCGCAGTATGTGGACACCCCCCCGTTTCGACCCCTACGATTCGGTCTGCCGTTAGCGCTTCGTGCTTCAATAAAAATTCAGCATCTTCCTTTGTATAGATATCATTGGTGATGACCGCGATATCAAACCGATCCTTCATATCCATACACAGTGATCGAACAAGTGCAGTTTTACCTGAGCCAACCGGCCCACCTATGCCAAGTCGCAGGGGTGGTCTATTTTGTTTAGTTGTCATTGTGACCTCATTCAGGAACGATACATTCTTGCTTCCAGCACTTCATGCTGGGAAGACATAATAGCCAGTGCAGGCATTGACTGACCGAATTGCCACTCGCCTGGGGAACCCAAAGCCTCAGCAATTTGCTGTGCCATTAGAACCCGCTCATTAATAAGCTCAATCAGTTTGCTGAGCGCTTTCTGGGCATCTGACTGTCCGAGGGGAATTGACTTGGTGGCTACTGCGACCTGGTTTTCAAACCAGCTGAACGATAAACCCGTCGCAAGATCGCTTGCGGGGATTCCCCAGCGACATCCCGCGATCGCAAACTGGACCACAAAGCTGGGCTGGGGGATATCTATGACATCTACATCCAGTGTCGAGAGCAGTCGGTATAACGACCTGCCCATCTCGACATCCTCAAGCAGTAACTCACGAGATTCGCGACTTGCCGCTAGATACTCATTCAATTCGTTTAGCGTCACCAAATCAGCACGTCCACACGCGTCGTAAGCCAGGAACAGAGCAGGCAGATCCAGTTCACTGATACCGTGATTGAAAATCCCGGATATCCATTCTCTTGCGGTTTGCGCATCAACCACAGTCTTCTGGTGTATCGCTGACTCCAGACCCTGCGAGTAAGCATACGCACCAACGGGCAGCGCCTGGGAACAAAGCTGTAGGAGTCTGGGTAAATTACTCATGGCCGTGTTCGTGATATGCACCGTGCTCCGGCTGGAACGCGACAACGTCATGAGTCACCTGTGCGCCCAGACCGGTCACCATGTCATCCAGCACATGATCTGGCTGAAACATCAGACGATCCGGCAGCAACTGGAGGGACAAGTGCCGATTCCCAAGATGGTAGGCAACACGCATCAACAACTGTACAGAATCTGCAGTCACCACCGACACCGGCTCCGGCTCCGCCTGTACAAGGTAAAAGCAACCCTGCGCATCTTTTAACGCATTACCATGGTGAAGGGACTCACCCCTCCCCAAAAACCAGGCAAGCTCACCGCCCTTAGCCGTTGCTGCTTTTCCGCGACTTCTTGATCGGTCAGAAAAATTGAGGCTAATGGTATCGGTCCATGGTTGCCCATCGACATGATCAATTTTCTCAAAGCATTCAATTCGCATTCAGAGTCTGCCTAGAATAGGGAATAACGTTGCGCAAGCGGCAGTATTTCCGCCGGTTCACAAGTTAATAACTGCCCATCAGCACGGACTTCATAGGTCTCGGGGTCAACCTCCATCTCTGGCAAATAGCTATTGAGAATCATGTCGTGCTTGGTGACATGTCGACAACCTCTTACCGGAAGCATTCGTTTCGACAACCTTAGCTGGGCCGCGATTTCAGTTTCCATAAAGGCCTGACTCACAAAAGTTACGCAGGTATCTTCACGAGCTCGACCGAAAGCGCCAAACATCGGCCTGTAGTGAACTGGTTGCGGTGTGGGTATAGAGGCATTGGGGTCGCCCATTGGCGCCGCTGCAATCATGCCTCCCTTAATAATCATCGCAGGCTTGATGCCAAAGAAAGCTGGCTTCCACAATACCAGGTCCGCCAGTTTCCCTGCTTCGATGGAACCCACTTCATGGCTGATGCCGTGCGCAATAGCGGGGTTAATCGTGTACTTCGCAATATATCGTCTCGCACGAAAGTTATCGGCAGTAGTGTCTTCCGCCAGCGCCCCTCGCTGCACTTTCATCTTGTGCGCTGTCTGCCATGTCCGGCAAATGACTTCGCCAACACGACCCATCGCCTGGGAGTCGGAAGCGATCATGGAAAAAGCACCCAGGTCATGAAGGATGTCTTCAGCGGCAATAGTTTCACGACGAATACGTGAATCTGCAAACGCGACATCTTCAGGAATGTTTGAATCAAGATGATGGCATACCATGAGCATGTCCAGATGTTCATCCACAGTATTGATCGTGTAGGGCCTTGTTGGATTCGTTGAGGAAGGCAGAACATTGGGCCTACCACAGGCCTTGATAATATCCGGCGCATGACCACCACCCGCACCCTCAGTATGAAAGGTATGGATGGTTCGATCTTTAAAGGCGTTGATGGTGTCTTCTACAAACCCTGATTCGTTGAGCGTATCAGTGTGTATGGCGACCTGAACGTCAAACCGATCTGCGACAGAAAGGCAATTATCAATCGCCTGTGGTGTCGTTCCCCAGTCCTCGTGCAACTTAAGTCCCATTGCCCCGGCAACCACCTGCTCATCAAGGGGGCCCGGGAGACTCGCATTCCCCTTGCCCATGAAACCAAGATTCATCGGAAATTCATCTGCTGACTGCAACATCTTGCCGATATGCCACGCACCCGGCGTGCAGGTCGTCGCGTTGGTCCCCGTTGCAGGCCCGGTCCCACCACCTAACATGGTGGTAATTCCGCTCATCATTGCCTCCTCAATCAGCTGTGGACAAATGAAGTGAATATGCGCATCAATTCCACCGGCCGTCAGGATCTGGCCTTCCCCGGCAATAATTTCCGTACCCGGTCCAATCACAATGTCTACATCAGGTTGGGTGTCAGGGTTACCCGCTTTTCCAATTCGCAAAATCCGGCCTTCCTTAAGGCCAATATCCGCTTTAACGACCCCCCAGTGATCCAGTATCAAGGCGTTAGTAATAACGGTATCCGCTGAAACCGCTCCCAGTGACTGCCCCTGCCCCATGCCATCCCGGATAACCTTTCCACCGCCAAATTTAACCTCATCACCGTAAGTTGTGAAATCCCGCTCAACTTCGATAAAAAGGTCCGTATCACCCAGCCTAACTTTATCGCCGGTGGTCGGGCCGAACATGTCTGTGTAAGCCTTGCGCGTTAACGTTGTCATATTAAGTCTCCAACTGACCCATCACTTCACCGCGAAAGCCATAGATTGAGCGATTGCCTGCAACCGCCACCAGCTCAACGGTTCTCGCTGAACCGGGTTCAAACCGGACTGCGGTTCCTGCAGGGATATTCAGCCGAAACCCTCTCGCCTTGTCTCTGTCAAATTCAAGCGCTGGGTTTGTCTCGGCAAAATGGTAATGGGACCCAACCTGTATGGGGCGGTCACCTGTGTTTTTGACCTCAAGCCCAAACTTTTCTCGGCCTGCATTTATCTCTATATCCTTGTCATCAAGAATGTATTCACCCGGTAGCATTGTTATAACTCCTCCTTAAACGATCGGATCGTGAACCGTCACCAGCTTGGTACCGTCGGGAAAAGTTGCTTCAACCTGCACCTCTTGAATCATCTCCGGTACGCCCTCCATCACATCGTCGGCCTTTAAAATTGTCTTGCCGTGGGACATCAGTTCGGCAACTGAACGACCATCCCGCGCACCTTCCATGACCTCTGCTGAGATCAGCGCTATAGCTTCCGGGTAATTAAGCTTCACACCCCGTGCCTTCCTCCTTTCTGCTAGCAAAGCGGCTGTGAAAATCAGCAGCTTGTCTTTATCCCTCGGACTCAATTCCATATCGGTGCCTTTTGTTTTCTATACCTATGTTTTCTATACCTATGTTTTCTATACCTATGTTTTCTATACCTATGTTTTCTATACCTATGTTTTCCAGATTCGAGGCTCGTAGCCCATCG
>JABJED010000381.1 GCA_018665025.1 Gammaproteobacteria bacterium | reverse complement strand
TTGTCGCATCAACCGACCAGGGTGAGAGAACGGGGCATGCGGCGATTCAAATCGATGAAACAGGCTCAGAGATTCTTGAATGTCCACGCTGCTGTCTACAATTTGTTCAATCCAGGTCGTCATTTGGTATCAGCTGTTAACCATCGGTATTTCAGATTGCGTTCCTTTGCGTCTTGGAAAAATGCAGCGATGGTTTAGCTGCCGGATTGGATAGAAATTCCCCATCCAGGGAAGTTAATTTGGCAATACCCTCCCAAACCAAATCCGGCAACTAGGTTTAGCATCGGAGGACCAGCGTGATAGTAATAGAGGGATTGCCAGAACGCGTTTTTCAGTAGCACTGGGTCAATAAACTGCAGAAACGAGTCCATGGGCGATGCGTCATAGGTGACACCAAGGAAACCATAGATAGCTCGAGAAGCTACAAACGCCACTACTATCGTGTAAAAATCTTTGGCTACCAATTTATTTTCTCACTAACCAGCATGCTAAATGTTTCTTGAAGCTACTTTCGAGCAACGATGTAGACGTTTTTACCTACTACTCGCTTGAATATCAGAGACAATACCTGACTTACTGGAAACGCGAATCGATCGTAGGCGATAAGGAGTCGCTTGTTAACGACACCGGTGGGCTGACGCTGTAACTTTTCCATCAACTTGATCATCCAGGTCGCAAAATACCCAAGAAAGTCGGTGTATCCTGAATCTTCATGCGTAAATCCCGCCTGACTCACCAACACAATCAGCTGAGATCGCGTGTAACGTCGATGGTGCCCAACCAGATCATCCATCGAAGTCCGAATATGATTGAAGGCAGGAAGATATAAATATATTCGTCCACCGGGTTCTATCGCTTCATATAGCTGCGCTACGACAGCTTCATGGTCTTCAATATGTTCCAGAACATTCAGGGAGAATACATAGCTATAGGTTGACCGCGTCAACTGACCCGCAGACTCAAACACGGTGTACCCTCTTTCAGCCAGGGTTGTACGCGCTACCTGATCCGGTTCTACACAGGAAATCCGGTCTATCGGGATGGGGACAGAATCAGAAAATGTCCCAATGCCTGCACCAAAATCCAGAATTTTGGACCTGTTGGTTGCATGCTTTGCCACCAGATATCTCAGAAAACGATTGTAGTTAACCGCTTCCTTCATAATCTCAAGGTTCTCTGAACCCGAATATGGTGTCTTTTCATTCATTTGATCGATATCGATTTCAGTTCCAACCATTCATATGACAAAAACGTAGCGTCGTTCCCGCGGGATCTTCCACCTTTGCCTACTACACCTGATCATCGCCGGGGTTCAAGCACAATTGGCAAGATGAAATGCCTGCGACAACTCTTTCCTCAGTAGAAAGGGTAACTGCAAGTGGGCCAATCGTTTCACCTCGCGTGTTCCGCGGGCGACCGAGTCCATAATCATCCCGGTCACAAGGCTTAAAAAAGCAAGAAGCATAATCCTCGGGGCCAATATGGCCGTAGGAGACCGCTCGACCAATCCGGTTTCAAAAAACCCAAGAGTGACTGGGACCCCAAGCAAAAGCGAAAGCATCGCGAGCAATGCTCACACTGACCGTCTGTCACCATGACCTGGACCGTACATCTCCTCTCCTATATCGGTGATGGCGCCCATGGTAGCATGATTGACTTTCCGGGTAGGCGCGTAAACCGCCAACAAAATATTTGAGGGGAAGATCCGTTTGAGCATTGCCTACATCGATAGCATTCAACAGAAACT
This sequence comes from Gammaproteobacteria bacterium, assembly GCA_018665025.1. Taxonomy (GTDB): domain Bacteria; phylum Pseudomonadota; class Gammaproteobacteria; order Pseudomonadales; family Azotimanducaceae; genus UBA9659. The sequence goes on along the minus strand of JABJED010000381.1, from coordinate 1,849 downwards.
AGCGAACCACCGAACCGAATTCGTGCTGAGCTACGCTATTGCGCTCTTCGGGTTTTATGCAATTTACCTTCTGAGCTTATCCGTTCAATACAGTGATTCAGACCTCTGGTATCACCTCACCGGCGGAAGGCATTTCTTCAGCGAGGGGGCTCTCTACAACCCCTATGTGAATTCCTATCTAACCGACAAGCAGGAATTCATAAACTATTTCTGGGGATTCCAGGCCACGGTATACGCGGTATGGTCCTTTGCAGGTGAATTCGGTCTTATCCTGCTGAAGGCCTCAATATTTATGGTGTCTGGTTACTTCGTGTCCAGGATCATCCTTGGAGATGACCGCCTGAAAACGGCAACCTTCCTTCAACTGATCGTGATCACTGCCGTCATCGGCATTCTGTGCGCCCGCGGTTACAGTTTACGACCCCACGTATTTTCTTATGCATTTATCCCTATCTTCATTTTTATTCTCTCGCATCGCGAGCGGCATTACCCATTACTTCCCCTACTGACAATATTCTGGGTAAATCTCCATGGTGTTGAGTATGTCATTGGCGGATTGATTTGCGGTGCATTTTTCCTGCAAAGACTCTTCGACTATCTTCTTGCCGATACCCAGGACATTGCACAACTAAGGCCACTGCTGTGGGTCGCTCTATGTCTACCTGCGATGATGCTAAACCCGAATGGCGTCTACATTCTGCTCACACCTTTCGTGCAAGATCCGGGCCTGGGACTCTTTATATCAGAGCTGGAGCCCTTTGCCCTGGATCTCACCTTTGAGCTCAATGATGGAATTTCGACCAATTCCCTGATGCTTATCATCGCCTTTTTCACCATTGCAGCTCTCTTCCTCAGTCTCAATAATTTCCGGCATCACATCGCCCCGGTCATACTCGCTTGCGGCGCACTCGTGTTGTTGATCATGGCAAAACGATTTGTATGGGAGTGGACTTTGCTCTCCGTTCCTCTCATTGCGGTTGGCTTATCATATTGGCATGGTCCCGGAATCAGTTTGCGCACAGGCACCATCCTGATGGCGACCCTCGTGCTTCTCCCGGTATCCTTCTGGCCAACAATAAGGACCGGGTGGCAGCACTACCCCTTTAATGATCAATCTCTACCTTACGGTACCTCTCAATTTATACTCACCAACGGCATTGAAGGTAAATACGCGCTTGAACCCTCCTACGCGGGATACGCAGAATTTATTCTCGCGCCAAAAATAAAGATCCACATGGATATGCAGTTCCCACCATTTGATGGCTTGAATTATCAAGAACTGGCAACGGCCATGCTGAGTGCAAGTGGGCTTGCAACCTATGTTGGCAAGCACCGACCAGACCTGATTGGCGTTAGAAAGACTAACAAGCATTTCCCGGATGTTGCCGCCAGAGAGCTTGGGTATACCCCGGTCTTTTTCGACAAGAAAGTGGTGCTTTACCTGAACGAGAAGATATTCCCGAAGCTGGCTGATACCTATGAATTAAATGCAATCAATCCCTTTGCCCAGGGCACAATACGCAAAGACCAGCTCGATAATGGCATTATTGAGCTGGAACAAATGCTTGCACTGGTCGACACCACTGATGTGAAACTTACTCTGGTCGGCCTGCTGATGGAAAAAAGGGATATCGAAAAAGCACGTCACTACATGGAAGAACTTCACGCGACCTCACCCCATGATGTCGCCACTCTCTATTCTTATGCTCGCGTTGAGCATCTATCTGGTCACTGTGCTAATGCCGTCGATGCTTACGAACAGGCCATTGCACTTGCTGAGGATAGTCTTCCCATGCACCTGTTCGCGGGAGAATGTTACTTTTTGCTCGGCGAGCATCATCGAGCCTAT
>JABJED010000061.1 GCA_018665025.1 Gammaproteobacteria bacterium | reverse complement strand
AGTCGTTGCCCCGGCGGTCGCGGCCCCTGCTGTGATTGCTGCGCTGGAAGCCTCGGTTGCAGGCCTGGCACAAGTTGGTCCAGTAGCACAAGTTGACCCAGCACAAGTTGATCCAGTAGGACAAGTTGACCCAGCAGTAGTTGATCCAGCAGCACCAGTTGATCCTGCTGCTCCAGTGGATGCAGCGGCTGAAGCAGATGCAGCGACTCTCGCGTTGACGCATGCCGCGCCCGAAGCGCCCGAAGCGCCCGAAGCGATCGAAGCGATCGAAGCGCCCGAAGCGCCCGAAGCGATCGAAGCGCCCGAAGCGTTCGAAGCGGATGCGGCGCTCGCGCATGTTGAGCCGATACCGATAAGTCCAATCACCACATCATTTGAGGCTACAAGCCATGGTCTGCAATCTTTGCGCACGGCTGTTATAAATGATGGGGGAGTTCCGCTGCCGGGTAATCTTGATCAATTTGTTCGCGACCGTGAGGCAGCAATTCAGTTAGGCAAGGCGCTATTCTGGGATATGCAGGTGGGTAGTGATGGTATCCAGGCCTGCGCCAGTTGTCATTACAAGGCCGGTGCTGATGGTCGGACTAAGAATCAGATGAACCCTGGTTTGCTGAGGTTTGCTAATAAGCGAAAGGACAATGTTGAAGGCTACTTCGATGCGCCGGCTCTGCCTGATAAGGATTTCGACACGAAAGCACCGAACGAAAGTGTCGTACGGTCAGACTATCCTTTCGTCAAATATCTTAATCCTGTTGGTGACCAACGTAATAGTAACGATATCACTTCGTCCATGGGCGTTTTCCTGACCTTGTTTAAAGGCAGTGTGGAAGCTCGGCCTGTCGATTGGGGTCAAAGGTTGGAAGATTCACTGTTTAGAGCAGAAAAGTCAGAAGATCCAGTATATATGGCGAGTGGAAATACGATACGTCGCGTACCGCCTCGCAATGCACCGTCAACAATCAATGCAGTGTTCAACTTCACCAATTTCTGGGACGGACGCGCCAACAATGAATTCAATGGCCAAAATCCGTTTGGTCAACAGGATCCGAACGCTAAAGTATGGGTGCTGCGAGGTGATGGTTCGGTCGTACAGGAGTCTATTGTCCTGAAGGATGCTAGCTTGGCATCACAGGCAGTTGGCCCACCACTTAGCCATTTTGAAATGTCTTTTGGTGACCCGGATGTGGGCAACGCCCGCACCTATCCAGAAATAGGCAAGAAGCTGCTGAGGGGAAGCACACCAATTGTCCCGTTGGGCCAGCAAATTGTGGATCCTTATGACAGCGTCCTGGGTGAACTTTCAATGAGCCCATCTCCTGGCCTTAACATCGAATATCGACAACTCGTGAAAGCAGCGTTCAGGCCCGAGTACTGGGAATTCGATGGTCGGTTTGAGTTGGACCAGGCAGAGATTTCGCCTGAGCTTACGGCTGGCCAGCCGATAGTTGAAACCATTGAGGCAACAAGCACAGAAGCCACGTCAACGGAAGCCAGCAGTGACGATGCGGTTGATGAATTGTCAACTTATGGGGAGTATTTGACCGATCCTGACCCATTAACAGACAAGCCACGTTTTACCCATGCAGAGGCAAACTTTGCCATGATCTTCGGGATTTCAATCATGCTGTATGAATCGACACTGGTTTCTGATGAGACACCTTTTGATCGGTGGATGGAGACAGGTGTATTGGATGGTGAGTTTGGTGCTACTGAACTTAGGGGGCTCAATGTTTTTACCGGCAAAGCGGGGTGCGTCGCCTGCCATACTGGCCCTGAACTTACCAACGCTACAGTAAGATACGCTCTCGATGAAATAATCGAGCCTATGCCGATGGCACAAGGGTTTGCGCTGTATGACAATGGTTTTTATAACCTGGGCGTGACACCCACCACGGATGATGTTGGCAGGGGGGGTAAGGATCTTAACGGAAAACCTATAGCCTTCTCGAGACAGGCTTTATTTGACCGTCTGGGTGTCCAGAACCTGGAATTCCCGATAATGGGTAATGAAACAGTCCCTAACGCGGGTGAGCTAGGTAACATGGTTTGTACTGATGGTGATGCTGACGGTTTCTGTGATTCTGGTACATCGATCGTTCCCGAGTTTCAGCGAGTTGCTGTAGACGGTGCCTTCAAGACACCTGGGCTGCGTAACGTGGAGTTAACGGGTCCGTATTTCCATAATGGCGGTATGGCAACCTTGAAACAGGTGGTTGAATTCTACGACCGTGGTGGCAACTTTTGTGACTCGAACCTTGATGATCTGAGCCCGGATATACATCCACTCGGTTTAAGTGAGGCTGAAAAGGAAGAGCTAGTCGCCTTCATGATATCGCTCACGGATGATCGGGTGAGACGCAATGAACAACCGTTTGATCATCCGCAATTATTGTTACCAACGGATGGTTTTCAGGACAGGCTAGATAGGCTGCATGATATTCCTGCTGTCGGTGCGACTGGAGGGGAGCCGCTGACAAGGTTCCTTGATCTGGACCCGCAAGACAGCATCTTTACTCCTGAGGGGGTTTGCTCCAATGGGGCGGCGCCTCACTTGTAGCAGTGCAACGTTCCACAAGCGACGTGCTGACTGCGGTGGCACGGACGCTTTGCCTATGACCAGGCTCAAGGAACTGAAGCACAAGAAACACCGGCTGAAGAAGATATACGCGGAATAACGATGGGTGTCTGAAGTGCTTACAAATGCGCTAGGAGAGCGGTACAGCCGACTCCGCACCTAAAGGTCGGCAGGCAGGCGGTGGCCAGCAGCGTGCGTTGTGCACGCCCTGGAGCAGGTTCTTAATGGCGCGGCAACGTCATGCGCTGAGGAGTCACATGGGTCCTGAATACGTCAGCGAGACACGCTGGGTTGGGTCAGAAAAACACGCTTTGGAGCTTGAGTTTATCTAGCCGGGGAATCCACAAAAGAATGCCTATATCCGGCGATATAACCGAAATAGAGCGATGCGATCGACCTTTGAGCGACGATCGGCTGAACCAGAAGCGCATTGCTCCAAAAATTGAACATGCTTCTTTACCAAGTGTCCAGGGAACAGTGTCCAGGCCCCGTTCCCCACCCTGGTGGGTTGACGTAATAACGCAAGTCAGATGGCTGCATATTTCTCGGTGTTGTGGACGGTGGCAGGAATCAACTTGCGATGAGTAACACCATTGCTCCGCAGTCGAAGTTGCCTTAGGATCCGCCGCAACATTTCAATGAAATGGGCTTGTTTGCAGCTGATACCGGGTGTCGCGATCAAGAGGTTTATTAGCGTCGCTGGGTATGGAAAGTGATGGTAAAGCCATTGAATACCTCCGTGCTTATCGCGCTGTCAACGGCCAATAGAAGTGAGCCAGGTTTCGAGCAACATTGACCCACCCCGGTGGAAGGTTTTTATAATTCCTGATTTTTGTTTTGGTCGATAGGTTTCTTCTCCAGACATAAAAATATGAGCATGCTGGATAAGTCTGTCAATAATCGGTGGAGCAACATTCGGACTTGCCAGACTTTGCTAGACATCTGGAAGCGAGCAATGTCGTTCCTTCAGGCAAGGTTGTGGCAAGGTTGTGACAAGGTTGTGGCAAAGGTTGTGACAAGGTTGTGACAAGGTTCATTTATAAGGTTCATTGCCGGCAACTGGCTGCACTAAAAGGCTTTTCAGGGTACCGATGTCTTTGCCGGGCGTTCCTGGCGATTGGTCAGCCAGGCAGCCCGTTTGCGTGACTCAGAAGCCTGAGTCGATGGGCAAATAAAGCAGAATCATTAATAAAGCGATCAGCAAGAGCGCATTGAGCCAAATCGAAATCGTTGTCCATTTGGTTTTTTTGGACGTTGATTGCTTGATCGGTTTTTCTGATTTTCCCCGCTTAAGGGCACGCTGTTTATTCAACGCTTCGAGTTTTTCTCTGGTCATCCACTCTTTTTCGCCCGATGACCTGCGAACCTCGACTAAATTCTGATGCGAATCGTTCGTCACTGTCCGGCCCTATATGTTTCTTGTGCTTCTATCTGAAGCCTGTCCGGCCAATGTGCCCAAATTCTTTTCCAACCACTTTATTTTAGAAATTCGCGTTGCTGTAGACTGGGCCGTGGGGTCAACACAACCCGCGTCAAACTCTTCAATCCATTGAAAGTTCATGCCTCTTTCCCAGCAGAATTCCATTTCAGCGGTAGATTGTGTGCCGCTATAAGTAGAGCAACCAGTGGTCAGTGCGATGAGCAGGAAAGCCAGGATAGTCTTGTACATGTTGTTCACCCGTTTGCATATTTGGTTTATGGGAGGAGATTGTAGGGGTGTCTTGTAAACCGGGGTTGATGCCAATGTGCACTAATGTAACGGAATGTGACCTAACTTATAGCCTACAGCGAGAACCCTGCAGGCACATAGCATTACTACATACTTACTACATAGTTACTACATAGTTACTGCATAGTTACTGCATTTCTGGCGACCATGCAGATACTATTGAATACCTGCATAGACGCCAAAAGCCCACCGATTCGGCTAATTATGGCGCTCACAGCGTTTCT
>JABJED010000380.1 GCA_018665025.1 Gammaproteobacteria bacterium | reverse complement strand
GGTAAGCCGCGCATTTTTATGCCATACGCAGCAGGCGTTGGCGCTTACAGGGAAGTGTGTGATCAGGTAACCGCAAAAGGTTATGAAGGATTTACGTTTCACTAACAAAATGCCAGAGGGATAAAATGGAATTAGATAATAAGGTTTGCGTCGTTACAGGTGGTGCCAGCGGCATTGGTGCAGCAACATGCCGAGCATTTGCAGCCAAAGGCGCCAGGGTCGTTGTCACTGACATCAACATGGAAGGCGCCAGGCAAGTGGCAGAGGAAATTGGCGGCCTTGCTATTGCCTGCGACGTCTCCGTAGAAGCCGAGGTGAATAATCTGGTGGCTGAAGCCGAAAAGCAACTTGGGCCCATTGATCTCTTCTTCAATAATGCCGCCGTCGCAACCGGTGGCAACCCACTGAATACGCCCATCGACGTCTGGCAGGACCAGTGGAATATCAATGTCATGGCTCATGTATACGCCGTGCGAGCAGTACTACCAGGGATGCTCGCACGTGGCCAAGGCTACCTTCTGCATACTGCATCCATGGCAGGCATTTTGACATCGCAGGGAAATCTAACTTACGCGACAACCAAACATGCGGTTGTTGGCCTTGCTGAGTGGCTTTCGATCACCTATCACGACGAAGGTATTCGTGTTTCTCTTCTTGCGCCGCTAGGCGTGCGTACACCAATGCTGGGGGACCTCAGCTCACCATTTGCGGTATCGGCTGCAGGACCTATCAAGGAACCCGAGGACGTAGCAGACATGGTTGTCTCGGGTGTCCAGTCAGAATCATTTCTTATCCTGACTGACCCGATTGCTCAAACATGGATGGAGAGAAAGACCAACGATCCCGAAAGATGGTTAACAGGGATGCGAAGGTTACAGGCGAAAATGAATAAGGCTCCGAACACCTAGTAAAATGACACCTGTACTCAACGAAAATTCTATTCGCGCATTATCTGGAATAGCGGCAAGCTTTATTTAGACAAGATCCATATTAACTTTTAAGTTTAAGGGGTAACCGATGAACACCATAACGCCACCACAGGCAGGTAAGTTCGCAAGCCCAGATGCAACAGTGGTTGACGATCCAAGGCTTGATCCAAGAATCAAAACAGTGTTGGCGATGGTAGACTCTTTCGCACCGGGCCTTGATGCGCCGGCATTGAATGCAGACTACGAGACGTGCCTGGAATATGCCAATGAGTTCGAGCGAGTAGCGGCGCTGACTCATCCCGGGCTACTGGCAAATATGCCTAAGTTTGCAAGCGTTACCAGCAGTACGGAAGTCATTCAGGGTATCGACGGTAACGATATTAATCTGTTCATTCATCGACCGGCAAATATGGACGGTCCCTTGCCCTGCATCGTGCATATTCACGGTGGTGGCATGGTGATCATGACAGCTGAGGACCCCAACTATATTCTTTGGCGCAATAGTCTTGCAGATGCCGGAGTCGTAGTTGTCGGTGTGGAATATAGAAATGGCGCCGGAAGAATGGGGCCACATCCGTTTCCAGCGGGGCTGAATGATTGCGTTAGCGCCGTAAAGTGGGTTGATCAGAATAGGTCTGATCTAAACATTTCGAACATCGTAATATCAGGCGAATCAGGCGGCGGCAATCTATCACTGGCGACCACGCTTCAGGCGAAGCAAGACGGCTGGCTTGACGTCATTTCCGGCGTGTACGCAATGTGCCCATATATTTCAGGTGTATACGCCAACCCGCCAACTGAACTTCCATCGCTGTTCGAGAACGATGGCTATATGCTGGACATGAACACGATGTCAGCCTTAGTAACGGTATATGATCCCTCTGGAGAAAACCTGAGAAACCCGTTGGCATGGCCGTACTGCGCAACTACGGAAGAGCTGGCTGGTCTTCCACCACACGTCATATCGGTTAACGAATTAGATCCGCTACGTGACGAAGGCCTGTCGTACTACCGAAAACTACTAAACGCAGGTGTGCCAACCATCGGTAGAACTGCACACGGAACACCTCATGGTGGTGACGCGGGATTCCCGGAGCAGACACCCGAAGTTTATGCGGATGTGATTAGAGCAATTACCGGTTTTGCACGTTCACTGTAGCGCTAGTCTTCAGGATTAATTAGCGGTTACCGTGATAAACCAGTAGCGGCGACCATGTTCAGCCCATCGCTGTTGATAAGCCCTTCGAGCGTCTGAAAAATTTTCTCAGTTACTCGTTAGGCATCACCGACAACCAGCCAACCCTAAGACACCTTTAACTTGGAACTACACCTCTCATTTATCAGTGGTCCGCGGGCGTTGCAATCCAAGCCTATATTTCCAGTGATGACCGCCTTAGCCAGGGCAGGCAAATAATCTCGACTGATCATGAATGGGAATATAGGAAGTAGCCTAATTCGGTCTGCGCTATATGCCACAATTTGCCGGGTCTTCGTGTACCCTTAGAGCAGAAGTGGTAAAGGGTGGCATAAGGCGGCAAACCAGAATCAATCATTTTTGTATCCCTGGGCCGTACCGCAGTCACAACCAGACGAATGAACCGAAAGGATAACCCCATGTCAGAAGCAGAAACCACCAATGTCGAGGCGCGCAAGAAGCGCGACAACTCACGCTTGCGTAAAATCGCTATAAGGCACGCAGCCTTTGCCCTTACGGCATTTACGATATGGGGAACATCAGACTCTTGGGCTGCTCAAAGTGGGCTTTTCCTGGCCGAGATGGTGAGTCTAATTAACGCCATTTTTGCCGGAGTAATCCTCGCGTCAATATTCCATGAATGGGGACATTTCACCGGCGCCAGAATTTCCGGCGCGGTCTCACCCATAGCCAAAGAACCTGTTTCATTCTTTATGTTCAATTTCAAAGACGAACTCAATAGCCGGGGGCAGTTTCTTTCGATGAGTGTTGGCGGTCCTTTCGCAAACTGGGGCTTGTTCGTATTGATATTTATGCTTCTACCGCTAAACACCTGGTCCCAGGCTATGTTACTCGCGACAACTTTCTCGATTGCAGTCAGTGTGTCTGTGTTTGAATTTCCCGTCATCAACGCAGTCATGTACGGTGGAAAACCCGCTGAAACGATTAACAAACGTCAGCGCGAGTCCGGAAACACGCCGCGTACGGTAGGCATCATTGCCGGCGCAGCTCTTTGGCTACTGGCCATTTAGTCGTGCTTACAACTCACGATATTCCTCTGCAGTGATGCCTTGCCATCTTCGGAATGCTCGAGAGATATTTGAAGGGTCTTTGAATCAACGACGCTAGGCGACTTCCTTGATAGATAGGTCGCCCATAGCGAAGGCAGGGTTTAGACCGTTGATATCTCGTTTCGTCCATAATCGTCTTAACGCAACTATCCTGTTAGCTGAAACGCTATTGCAATATTCCTGGTGCAATATTCCAGGTGCATGCTCCTGGTGCATGCTCCTGGTGCGTGCTCCTGGTG
>JABJED010000379.1 GCA_018665025.1 Gammaproteobacteria bacterium | reverse complement strand
CTTAAATCTTAGATGCCCCAGATCATGGTCAAGCTTACCGGTATTGTCGTCCTCACCAGCTTCATAGTTGCCGCTCGATTTCGCCTCAGCGATCAGGGACATGTCTGGAATGATATCTTCCGGGTCGAGAAACCCTGAGATGACGGCAGAAACCTCGCCTTCATCTTCGATAACTTCTTCGTAGACCGCGAGGACATATTCCACCGTCCCTGGGTAACCTGCCATGATCGACATCGTCTCGCGAATACCATCTTCAATTCGTTTGGCGATTTCAATTTCACCGGCACGCGTTAACAGAGGCACTGTTCCCATCTCACGCATATACATGCGGACAGGGTCCATGGTCTTGCCTACAACACTTTCAATGCCGCCAATGGTTTGGTCTTCATTGTCAGCTATATCATCCGATGCCGACTTCAACGATGCTGGATCAGGCGCCGCTTCGTAAACCGAGACACCCATCTCTTCGAACATTAGAACAATACTTTCGAACTCGTCGGTTTCTTCAATACTTTCGGGTAGTGCTTCAGTCAGCTGATCGTAAGTGAGATAGCCCTGCTCTTTTCCGGTATCGATCAGGACTTTGAGCTTTGATTCTTCTGGTTCAGTCTCGTCCTCGTCCTCAGGCTTTTCTTTCTTGCCGGCCAGTTCTTCCAACGCATCAAGTTCGTCCGTCGTGTCTTCGAGGTTATCGTCATCAAGTATTGTGTCGAAATCACCTTCACTCGAGTTAGTCATAGGGCGTGAACTCCGTTAAATACAGTGCATATTAGTGGTTGGTCTTTTATCCCGTACTTGTAGTGCTGCGTACTGCTTGTATGAGGACATTACAACGCGACAAGTGGCCCTTCGTTTCTGGCGAAAGATATCTCCAGATACGATCAAAAAAAGTTCACTCGGTTCGCCCGCTGAGTCTAATCTGGAAGCATGTAAGTTCTGGGGCTGCATTATACATTTTATCGTAGCTTGGATGTCTACAAGTAAACTGCATTTAGCCACGTTTTTTGGAAAAAACCGACCGTTGGTCAACCATTTTCAAGATCTGACCCCCCGCAAGTTCCCATTCGGCAGTAGACTAAAAAACAATGACTATTTTCGCTTATCGAATCGATATCCTTTAATGGGGCCTGAACAGGGGGATTTCAAGTCAAAACACAAGAAAAATCGTCGTGAAAAAATTTCAACCAGGCTTTTTCGCCAAATTCTGTAACTTTTCTTTCCTGAATTCAGTAGCTTAGATTCGAATCCTCAATGTCAAGGCAATAGCGGCACAGGAACCTCCATTTTTGCACCCTTTAATTTAGAAATTGCTGGGGGTATATTATTCAACCTCGCTAGCTGAAGCTGTATATATATACAGTATTGTCCTCGGCAGGATGGATGCGCTTACAGCTTCGCTAGCCGAGACCAATCCAGTAAAATTTCTGCTTCTAATTGCCTTCAGCAATACCCATTATCGAACCACGGCCCGTTGCGTAAAACTCAACAACACTACCCCGCAGCTTTTTTCACCGCGTTATCCATACCTACTCAGGTAGCACAACGACTTGTGACAGAACGCCGTTCCAGTCAAATTCAGTGTCGCCTATGACGTAGAAAAACGGATTCAGAATGTTGTCTTTTGTGTTGTATCTAAGATCTTTCAGGTCTACATCAACTACCTTGCCACCCGCTGCTTCCACCACTGCTTGCGCAGCGGCTGTATCCCATTCAGAGGTAGGTGCCAGTCTAGGATACAAATCCGCTTCTCCTTCCGCGATAAGGCAAAGTTTCAGCGAGCTTCCCATATTGGTGGTATCGATCGAGGAGAAATTTTCTCGAAGAACACTGAGGCACGCTTCCAGCGCTTCACCACCGTGTCTTCGACTGGCAACGACAGTTAGTGAAGCCCGGTCCAGTTTTCTAACCTGAATGGACCCGGTTTCTCCCTCCCGGGTCACCGTCGCGATTCCCTCGTGCTGGTCTCCCGTATACATGACATCTTTCACTGGAACAAACACAACCCCTCTCATTGGGACACCTTTTTCTATCAGCGCAATATTGACGGTGAACTCGCCATTGCGATTAATGAACTCCTTGGTACCATCCAGGGGATCAACCAGAAAATACTGGTCCCAGGAAGATCGCTCTGCAAAGCTAATGCCATCCGATTCCTCGGACAGAACGGGAATCCCAGGAGCCCTCTTCTGCAGTCCTTCAACGATGATGTTATGGGCGGCAAGGTCTGCCCGTGTCAGGGGGGAGTCATCTGACTTGGTTTGCACACCAAAATCTTCGTCACCATAAACCTGCAGAATAGCGGCGCCCGCGTCCCTCGCCACTGCGCACATTACCTTTATCAACTCAGTCAAAATTACGTGCTCATTATTATCGATGACAGATTGAACAATATACGAGCATCAATCTCAACTGGGATAGAATGAGCGCGGTTTATGTTAGAGCCACTGAGGGTTCTAATAAGGCAGGGAGTCACATGAGTGGTGTCAGGCTAGATAAGTGGCTTTGGGCTGCACGGTTTTTTAAAACCCGGGCGAAGGCCAAGGACGCTATCGATGGAGGCAAAGTCCATCTGGGTGGACATCGGTGCAAACCCAGTAAAGAAGTAGTCGCGGGCGATATGCTAAACATTACCCAGGGGTTTGATGAAAAAATCATTATAGTGCATCAGGTATCAGAGAAACGAGGGTCTGCCACCCTCGCGCAAAAGTTGTATCAGGAAACACCTGAAAGTGAGGCAAAGAGAGCGCTCCTGACTGAACAGCGGAAAGCCGCGGGTGCTCATATTATGTCTGAGGGTCGACCCACGAAAAAAAACCGCCGGCTGATTCACCAGTTCCGTGACAAAAACCTGTAACGAACAGGTGAGAACCGGAATAAGACAGATTCCTACAAAAATGGTATACGGCATTCCCCACAGCCCACCAGATTTGGCATAATCACGACATCTCACCCAGATGCATCATACTCCTTGAAACTACGACCTAGCGACTCAGGCGAAATAAGCCTTATAAAACTCATCGACATTGCAAGCGGCGCATTGGTCGTCCGAACCGGTCACCGAACTTGTCGTCACCCACTGGACCGATCATGATACTTATGACCCAGCCGCAAGGGCGCTCGCACAGTAGTTCGTCGAAAACCTCTGGAAATTCAAAGTCGATGATGACGTCACTAACGCCGGTCCTCAGTTAAACTAATAGAATGCAGTCGATACCTTTACCACTAAGTTCAGCACTAAAAGAAGCCAGCAAGCAGGATCCAGGCCTGCTCGTTTTTAATCACGGCATCGAAAGGGAAGCTCTTCGTGTGACACATGAGGGGCACCTTGCTACAACCCCCCATCCGGGTTTTTTGGGTGGCAAATTGACCCATCCCAAGGTAACCACCGATTTTTCAGAATCCCAGCTTGAACTCATCACCCCGGTGCATCAGTCACCCGCAGCCGCTCTGGCTGAACTGGACGAGGTTCATCGATATATTTACTCAGGATTACAGGACGAAAAACTTTGGTCCGCCAGTATGCCGTGTCTACTCAAAGCTGATGACGACATTCCCCTTGCCTATTATGGCGAGTCCAATCTGGGCCGACTGAAGAAAGCCTATCGCAGTGGCCTGGGATATCGCTATGGTCGCGGGATGCAAACTATCTGCGCTGTGCATTACAACTTTTCTTTCCCGGACAACTTCTGGGATTGGTTACGCACTGCCGAGCAGTCAACTGAGACTACCGCAGAGTTTCGTAACCGGCGGTATTTCGACCTGATGCGCAATTTCAGACGCTACTCATGGTTGCTGACCTACCTGTTCGGCGCATCACCAGCGGTCTGTAATTCCTTTGTAAAGGGCAAGCAGCATTCACTGTTGCCCTTTGATGAAGCTACTGCGTTTCTGCCAAACGCCACTTCTCTTAGAAGCGGCAACCTGGGTTACCAAAGTAATACTCAGGCAGCGAATATGAACATCTGTTACAACGGCCTTGAAAATTACGTCTCAACACTGGCCAATGCGATCACTACCGAACATGCGCCGTATAAAGATATCGGCCTATTGGTTAATCACGAGTACCGACAGATCAACACCAACATCCTGCAGTCCGAAGCGGAGTTTTATTCATCCATCAGGGCGAAACGGGTACCGGATAAAGGCGAGAATTTTCTCGCCTGCCTGCTGGAACAGGGTGTCCAATACATCGAAGTACGGTTACTGGATGTCAATCCGTACCTTCCGCTTGGCATTGATGAGCAACAAATTAAGTTTCTCGATTCATTCCTCCTTTTTTGTCTGTTATCCGACAGCCCGGAGCACGACGATCAACTCTGTCGTGAGGTCACCGAAAATAGCGCCGCAACAGTTTACGAGGGACGTGACAGCGAACTCATGCTAAATCATCAGGGTCAAAAAGTTTCTCTGCGCGAATGGGGTGGTGCACTACTGGCGAACATTGCAGAGTCTGCAGCGCTTTTAGATACAGACAACGCTCATTCCTATCAGGAAAGCGTCACAGCGCAACTTGATCGCCTGCAAAACCCGACGCTCACGCCAAGCGGTTCAATCCTGCACGATATGCAAACTGACCAGATTCCTTTCTCCAGGTTCGCAATGGATAAAACGCTGGAGCATGAGCGTTATTTCAAGTCTCAGCCATTTACAACCGCATTAAAAGACAAGTACGAAGTACTCGCGCAGAAGTCTATCGAAGACCAGGCCGTCATTGAGGCCACAGATACAATGGCTTTCGACGACTATCTTGTGAAGATCGCCCAGGAATATAAACCCCTCGCGGATGCCAGTTGAATTACCTGGCACACTTTGCCCTGGCAGGCCCAGAAACCGGCCTGTTGGTTGGCGGCTTCCTTGGCGACTATATTAAGGGGCGCCTGGAAAATCGCTTCAGCCCCGAAATTGAGCGAGGGATTCGTCTCCACCGGGCGATCGACCAATACACCGATTCACATCCGGTAGTAAAAAACAGCTACAAGCGATTTGATCCCAGATTCCGCCGATACGCTGGCATCATCACGGATATCGCTTTTGATCACTTGTTAGCACAGAACTGGCCTCGATATTACAACGAGCCACTTGAGTCTTATTCTGCTAGCACCCTTGAAAAATTGTTAGCTCACAAAGACATGCTGACCGATGCTGCATTCCAGAGCGCATCGCGAATGCAGGAACACAATTCATTGGCCCACTATGGCCAGTTGGAATTCCTGGAACGATCACTCACGTATCTCTCAGGGAGGTTAAAACACACAAATCCGCTTATCGAGGCCTATCCACATTGTGAGGAGCAACTTCCCAGTCTTCAGGAGGACCTTTCAGTTTTTTACCCTGAGCTGATGGCGTTTAGTGATGAATGGAAACAACTTCATTAAAAAGGGCAAGCTCTGATTAAGAGGACTTTTGTGGGAGGACTTTTGTGGGGGGACTTTTGTGGGGGGACAAGGCGAACCCGCACGGGGTAAAATCACCAATTCGCTTTAAATTCCCGATTTTGTGAGCACGTGTTCAACGCAGGCGTCGCAGGAGAAAAGCCTTAACCAGGGATTGACTAGCGCCGTTATAAACGGTCCAAACTACACCAACTGCCAAGGAATGAGGAACTGATGTCTGATTACATACCCAATGCCAGGAACCTGAACTGGATAATCGGTTTCGGCTGCATGTTTCTCATGGGAGCCGCACTCTACATGGAGCACATGATGCACCTGGAGCCCTGTCCGCTCTGTATATTCCAGCGAGTGGCCGTAATCGCAGCCGGGCTGATCGCCATCGCAGCTGCCCTGCACAACCCAGCACAGGTCGGTATTAAGGTCTACGGCCTGCTAGTAGTGTTGGCTTCTGCGGTTGGTAGCGCACTTGCAACCCGGCAACTCTATCTTCAAAGCCTGCCGGAAGATCAGGTTCCTTCTTGCGGCCCCGGGCTCGATTATCTGCTGGACGTATTTCCCATGCAGGAAGTGATTCAAATGGTTCTCGTCGGTGATGGCAGTTGCGCTGAGGTAGTTTGGACGTTACTTGGCGTCAGCATTCCCGGCTGGACTCTGGTCGGGTTTATTGGCCTGGTCACGCTGGGGCTATTTCAGGCTTTCAGGAACAATGCGCACCAGTAATGCTCACTAGTTTTACTGGGTCGACAGGATATCCAGGGCTTCTTTCTTTTGGTCGATTGTCTGCTGAAATTGCTCAATGGTTGCCCTCATTTCCTGAACCTGTCCCGGTTCCGGAATACCTGATGGCACACCCGTTGATTCTGAATCAGCTGATTGTCCCGCGTCTGACCGCGGCACTGGCGGTACATAAGCTTCTATCAAATTTACATTCGAAATTTCTATTTCCTCAGCAATCTCGAAATTAGGCGGCGCATTTGAAAAATGCCATTGCTCCTCGTCGTCCTGCCACTTATAGACCAGCTTCGACTGCTGCTCTTGCACGGGGGAGGACATCTTGGCGCCACTGGTTAAATTACCCACCAGACCTTTTAACTGAACAGGTACGTTTATCTTCCAGTCATCAAGCGTCATTAATGGCTCGCCGCTGGACCCTTTTATAAAAAGAGGGGCAATGCATGCGATAATCACTAATCCAACCATCAATTTAATCAAAACATTTCTCCGAACAAGCGCGTCCAAAACAGGCTCAATATAACCGTACCCCTATGTTAACGCTAACCAATGTATCCCTAAGGCGAGGCCCAGACCCTCTATTTACAGCCGCCAGTTTTACCATTCATCGCGGTAACAAGGTGGGGCTGATCGGCGCAAATGGCAGCGGTAAATCGAGCCTTTTCGAGGCGATTCTCGGGACCCTGGAATCTGACGTTGGCCAGATCGACTTACCAGCCGAAACCCGGATCGCACATATGGCTCAGGAGGTCATGGGTAGAACTCAACCCGCGATCGATTATGTGCTTTCAGGTGACCGGCGCTTTGTAGAGATCACAGCGCAACTTGCCCAGGCCGAGCGCGACGAGACTTTCGAAAAAATTGCAGATCTGCATGAACAATTGGACACAATTGACGGATACACCGCCCGTGCGCGAGCAGAACAACTGATGGTCGGTCTTGGTTTTTCGGAACCGGAGTTTACAAGGCCACTTTCCAGTTTTTCAGGGGGGTGGAGAATTCGCCTGAATCTCGCGCAAACCCTGATGACCCCTTCCGACCTGTTGTTACTCGACGAACCGACGAACCACCTCGACCTTGATGCCATCCTCTGGCTATCCGACTGGATCAAAAATTTCCAGGGAACCCTGTTACTCATATCCCATGACCGGGAGTTCCTCGATGAATGCGTCAACCACATCGTCTATCTTCATCACCAGACAATTGAACTGTTTACGGGCAACTATTCCGCCTTTGAGAAGATCAAGGCAGCCCGGCTGGCCTTACAGCAAAGCAGCTATGAGAAACAACAGCGCGAGATCGCGCATATGCAGGATTTCGTCAGGCGGTTTCGGGCGAAAGCCACTAAAGCAAGACAGGCGCAGAGTCGAATTAAAGCGCTGGAACGATTGGAACTGATTGCTCCGGCTCATATCGACTCACCCTTCTCCTTCGAAATAACTGCACAGGAAAAAGCATCGACGCCATTGCTCACCCTGGTAGATGCCAACCTTGGATACGAGAGCGCGGTTCTAAAGAATGTCAATCTCAGCTTCTTACCCGGTGATCGATACGGGTTGCTTGGGGTTAATGGCGCAGGCAAGAGTACGCTGATCAAGACATTGAACATGGAACTGCCGTTATTAAGTGGTTCCGAGACCGGGGGGAGTAACCTCAACACTGCCTACTTCTCACAGCACCAACTTGATGAGCTGGACCTTTCCAGCAGCGCAGTGCAGCACATGTTTGATCTTGGAAGAAAACTTGGGACAGTTCCCGGCGAACAGGAGGCGCGAAATTTCCTGGGTGGATTTAACTTCCACGGAGACAAGGTACTGGAACCAGTTGGGACCTTTTCCGGCGGCGAGAAAGCCCGGCTTGCGCTTGCGCTAATTGCCTGGACCAGGCCCAACCTGCTGCTAATGGATGAACCAACAAACCATCTTGATATTGAAATGCGCCAGGCACTGACCGTTGCATTACAGGCGTTCGCCGGCGCTTTGATCCTTGTATCACACGATCGGCACCTCATGGCAAACGCGGTGGATCAATTCCTCCTGGTTGAAGACGGCTGCGTCAGCATCTTTGCCGGGGACCTCGCGGACTACCGAACCCGAGTATTACCCGGCAAGGAAAAAAGCGCGCTGCCTACAGATCTGGCGGCTGAAACAGTATCGCCAAGAACAGCCAAGAGGCCAGGTAAAGAGGTCCGGCAGCTGAAAACACGCCTGAATACCCTTGATAACAGGATGGAACGGCTACAGCGAAAACTCGGAGAAGTAGAGCAACAACTATCTGATCCAGCTATTTACCAAAGTCGTGACGGCCACGAAAAACAGGAGCTAGGCCTCCAGTCCCTCCTTCGAGACCAGATGGAACTCAAAGAGCAATTAGAGGCTATGGAGGGCGAGTGGCTCGAAGTCAGTACTGAACTGGAATCTATCCAGGGAACTCCTGATTAACTGCATTTTTTTGTGAGGGCAAGGCCAATCCACACGCAGAAAATCGCGAATGGTCTTAATTTCGCGAGGTTTCGAGTACGGGTTCAACGCAGCCGTCGCGAAAAAGGTATGCGGCACTCCGACTTTAATCAGATGTTCCCTAGCCTTCCCGCAGCACAACTACACCTGGACTTCCTTATTTGCGTCCGCGCCATCTTCAGCAATACTTCGCCCTAGCGCCGGGAACACAGGAATGTCCTTGTCGTCAGGCATTGGCATGAATTTCTTTCTCGCTAACGCCGCTTCGATATAGGG
>JABJED010000378.1 GCA_018665025.1 Gammaproteobacteria bacterium | reverse complement strand
TTAATGAGGCCCTGCAGCGGAGTGGTGAGACCCCGGCGTATTTGTATCTGCAGGTCACGCGGGGCGTTGAATCACCCAGATCCCATGCTTACGCGGTGCCTGGCCAGCCGACGGTACTTATTACGGTAATGCCCGCACCCGTTCTGGAGCGCTCTGAAATAAGACCTTACAAGATGGTGACAAAGCAGGATTTTCGCTGGGGCAGGGGTGATATCAAGGTCATCAGCCTGATCGCTAGCGGGTTGCTGAAAAATGAAGCGCTGGATGAAGGCTTCGACGACGCGTTGCTGTTTCGGGATGGAGAACTGACCGAAGCGACTGCATCGAATGTGTTTATGGTCAGCGATGGCACCGTTGTGACGCCACCTAAAAGTAACTTTCTTCTTCATGGTATTACCCGGGACCATGTTCTGGGTCTGCTGGCCGAGTCTGGTGTGCCCTGTGAGGAGCGTGCCATCAGCGAACCTGAATTGTTGGCTGCAGACGAGATATGGATTACTTCAACAGGTCATGAGGTCTGGCCCGTCGGCCAGGTTAATGATTGTGTGATCGGCAATGGTTCTGCCGGGGTTGTCTGGCAGGTGGTAGATAGTCTGTTCCAGGCGTCGAAAAAGTAGCTATTACGGGCAATCGTATTTTTCGATCGTTTCGAGTGAAAAGATTCGTTTGACGAATAATAGTCGCCGCTCTAGTGTGAGCAGCCTTGGGGGAACAATCCCCTGACTAACGTGAAAAATTAAGGAGAAGAACTTGTCGCTTAAAGGCTCGAATACTGAACAGAACCTCAAAGATGCTTTCGCTGGAGAGTCCCAGGCGAATCGCAGATACCTGTATTTTGCCGCAAAGGCTGATGTAGAAGGTTACAACGATGTTGCATCTGTCTTCAGGTCTACCGCCGAAGGTGAAACCGGGCATGCCCACGGTCATCTGGAATACCTGGAAGAGGTAGGCGACCCTGCGACTGGATTGCCTATTGGCAGAACAGAGCTCAACCTGAAAGCTTCCGTTGCTGGTGAGACTCACGAGTACACTGATATGTACCCGGGCATGGCGGCGACCGCGAAAGAAGAAGGGTTCGACGAGATTGCAGACTGGTTTGAAACACTGGCAAAAGCTGAACGAAGTCATGCCAACCGTTTCCAGAAAGCCCTCGATACGCTTGAGGGATAGCCCCCGGCGTATATTGAAAGCAAGCAAGGATAAAGCATGAGCGAAAGGCGTGAAGGAAGTCTGGAAGCACCCACCCGGCATCCGGTGGAGTGGCAGACTGAAAAGTTCTGGGATAAAGAAGACCTGAATTCAGAGCTGGAACGGGTCTATGACATCTGTCATGGCTGTCGCAGGTGCGTCAGTCTGTGTGATTCGTTCCCCACGCTGTTCGACCTGGTCGATGAGAGTGACACCATGGAAGTTGATGGTGTCGATAAGGATGATTACTTCAAGGTCGTGGACCAGTGTTACATGTGCGACCTTTGCTACATGACCAAGTGCCCATATGTGCCTCCCCATGAATGGAATGTCGACTTTCCGCACCTGATGCTCAGAGCGAAGGCGCAGCGTTACAAGAATGAAGGCGCCTCGTTCCGCGATAATGTGCTCACCAGTACCGATAGGGTGGGTAAGCTGGCGACGATTCCGTTGGTCGATATCACGGTTAACGCCCTTAACAACAATGGTCTTTTCAGGAACGCGCTTGAAACTACCCTTGGGGTGCATAAAGAGGCGCCGTTGCCCGAATATCATTCGAAGACCCTGCGTAAGCAGTTCGTGAGTGACACGATTACGCCAAAACCTGTAGGCAGGACCACCGGAAAGATCGCTTTCTATGCCACGTGTTATGGCAACTACAACACGCCTCACCTGGGCGAGGATTTTTCCACAGTATTCCGGCACAACGGAATTCATATGGAACTTGTCACGAAAGAAGCCTGTTGCGGTATGCCGAAGTTTGAGCTCGGTGACCTGGATGCGGTTCACCAGCTAAAAGAGAAGAACATTCCTGTGCTGGCAAAGCTGGTGGATGAAGGGTTTGATCTTACGGCACCGATTCCTTCCTGCGTCCTGATGTACAAACAGGAACTACCGCTCATGTATCCGGATGATCCGGATGTGTTGAAAGTGCAGAAAGCTTTTTTTGACCCG
>JABJED010000377.1 GCA_018665025.1 Gammaproteobacteria bacterium | reverse complement strand
TGCTTAATGCCCGCTGTGATCGAGCCGTGACAAGGGCGCTCCTGCCCGCCACGGCGAGTCAGCTGTTTGTGGCTGTCACCGTTGAGAGCAGCGCAGGGTATCGTGTGATTGGCGGGTGGATTGGGTGCTTGCAAAAGAGCGACAGCACAGGTGACGCTGTGCAACCCGGATTCAATACAGAAAAAAAGAGTGAACTGGCTATTAGAGATAACAGCCGCGATGTGCAACAGGCAACGTCATGATTCTAGCCCTGCTGATGCGCGAGGCGCCGCATCTGGCAAAAGCAAATTGGGATTCCTTAAGTAGTGCTTCGGAAGAGTTTGGGAGACTTGCAAAATCGCTTGCTCCCAAAATGTTCTAACAACGTAAACAGAAGATTCGCTCCGATTAAGTTTACTTTCGAATCTCACTCACCTCGGTGAGGTGACCAAAGTTTTCATCGTGCCCGTTTTCCTGATAGATCTCAGCAGGTGTCATTCCGCGTTCTAGTTTTCTGGCAGCCTCCATTCGTGCTGTAGCCAGGCGACATTGAATCTCGCTTGGTGCCAACGCATCATCGGTTTCTGTGAAGTTCTGTCCAGCACACGTGCTACACCAAGCACAGCGATCATGAGTCCCGCACTCATGGAAGTCCTTTAGTTTTATGGAACGCCAAGCCTGGAGTGAATTTAGATCGGTCTCCTTTGCGCCACTCGTGCTTTTCAGATCAGTTTTTTCGTCCCGATTATTCCAGATGTCTGTAAGCCGCCTATCTCGTATCGAACCGACTTTTAGTGGGAAAACACAACAAGGCAAGACGTCACCGGAAGGAGTGATAGACATCATCGATTTTCCCGCGCCGCAGGTTCCCCTTTTTTGGTCTCGATCCTTGCGACCGTACTGATTTTCGGGTCCACCAACAAAGATCGGCGAGCCAGGGGTTGCGGCCAGGGAGATGAGCTGGCCCATGGATTCTACGTTCAATTCCAGGGGATCCCGATTCCCATCCGTAGCCGCGGTGATAACGGGGGCGATTATCGTTTGTGCACCCACCTCTTGCCCAACTCTCTCGATATCTTTCCAGCCGTGTATTGTTTGTTTCATCAGAGGCGTCTTAATTGCCGTTTTGATCCCCAACTGCTGAAGCGCCTTCAAAGCCTGTAGTGATCGTTCGTAGGAACCCGGGATCCGGGTAACATTGTCATGTTCTTGAGGATTTGCACTGTAGAGGCTTATCGACACCGACTCCGGCCAAAACGAGGCTAACTTTTGCAACCGCTCTTCGTTCAGAAGAAGTCCATTGGTGTAGATACGAACCAGCATTCCGCGAATTCGAGCCTGTTCCAGTAGAAAGAAAAAATCCTTGTGGACGAACACCTCTCCGCCACTTATTGTCAACTTGAAGACCCCAATTTCAACCAGGTCGTCAAGCAGTTCAATCATCTCTTCTTTGGTCAACTCGTTGGTATTTCGCCGAGAACGATCGCCGGGCTTGTGGGCTGCCCCCGGGTTACAGCAGTGAATACACCGCTCGTTACAACGATAAGTTAGTTCCCAGAAGAACGAGTATAGATAACCATGGTTGATGATCCATCGTCGTACCCGGGAAGTCACCTGTTGATAGGCGCTGACCTTGGCCCCATTTTGATTGGGGTCTGGTGGCGCTTTAGCCTGCTCATGCGCCTTTACCCCCGGATCCAAACTCGGAATAATCAACTGTGCTTTGTCTAAATTAGATACAAAAGTATCCAATTCTCCGGCAAGGCCCATTAACCCTGCCCGTTGCTGGAGTTTATCTAACGAGATACCTTCTTCGATCCGCTGCCACAGGAGTGCCGCTTCGGCTTCCATGGTAGTGAATTGATGTGTTCGGGCATTGGAGATGGCACTGAGTGATTCTCCTGATTTATGTTTATAAGTACGGCTTGCGATCCAGGCAGCTCGCTGAATCACTCGATGGTTTTCGGCTCTTGCCATGCGAATGTTTGTCATCGTTGGAATCCAGAAATTATGATTAGTCTCGGGAAGTACATCACTGGATAGTGTTGCTGGTTACGCCGGAACTTTGGCAGGTTACCTGGTCACTAAGGAAGGGAAACGCCCACCTGTATCCTCATCCTAAGGCCGCTTGGAATTCCTTAGATCTCCTGCCTGCCGGACCCCCCGCGAGGCAGCGCAAAGCTCTAAGATTCAGGTTACTCAGAGGCAGCGAACTGTTAGCCCTTGGTTGTCGAGACCAACTGTCCCATAACCACGTATGCTCAAGTTTCATTACAATCCTAGATTCCGCCGATCAACACACCGGTTACTGACGGATCGTTTGATATCTCTGTAACGCTGGTGCGCCACCTGCGTGCTACGGTTACTAGCCGAAGCTGCACCCCGGTGCTGATTGCGGCATCATATTATTACTGTTACCGGACGCGGACTCATTTATCGGCATCTGATCGACAGTAGTAAAACTCAATTTATTGCCAGATTGTTTTAACAATGGCATCCATGATTGCTTGCTTATAGCTTGACTAATTCTATTGCTTGATATCGAGCCGCGGCCTCCAGCTACTCCGTCCAGTTCCTCATCGCTTAATTCAGTCGATTCCTGGAAGTCCTCAAGACTAAACTCATAGCCATTCTCTGCACCCAAAGCTATCAGAGTGTCAGTATCGGTCTCCTCGCCTAACTGCGATTGTAACTGTGAGTTCTCTGCAATCTTATTGATAAACTGCTCAAGATTTTCCTTGCTCATGATGTCACTCCCTCATTATTCTAACGAAAGGCCCATACTATACCGACCATCGTATGGCTAACCTAAAGTACTCCTACGTGAGCCACACTATAGCCGAATAATGCCAATGAAATTAAGCCCTAATGGCCTTTTAGTGTGACCGCCGTCACATTGAATAACAGATGATTTCTCTAACAATGAATACGCGGTCTATGATAAAAGTTGGGCAGGTTAATCTATAAGATGGTGTTCCTACAGTCCAAGGCGGTCGGGCGTTTCCAGTAATGCCCACTTTGAGCAGTCCGGCCTGCGTTTGGAGCACAGATTAGGAGATGGTAAATCTGCAATTCAGTCCTCTGGATCAAGAGGGGCTTAGCCAGCAACTCAGGCTTTGGCTTCCCTCAAATCTAAGGGAAAAAGAATTTAACCTGGAACATGATTTTGGATGGGTCGCTCGACTAGATTCAGAAACCCTTGGGTTTTGCTGGGGTTCCGAATACCGATATCGAGGCAAGAAAAGATCTTTTTTAAATTGGGTACATGTACAAGATTCCTATAGATGCAATGAGGTTGCCACAGAACTGATCCGCCGAACAGAGAAAGATGCGCTCGACCGAGGCCATATCCAGATTTCGGCATCAGTTGAGCAAAGCCATCATAAACCCGCTACTTTCCGAATTCTCCAGCGAAATGGCTGGGAACAGCCATATCTTTTTTCTTACTGTTACCGTATGACCATAACTGGTTTTTTTGAAAATGCACCTTGGGCGCATCCGGTCCGGGAATATCCTTACCAAAAATATATTTTCCCATGGGCCGAACTCAGTGCTAAAGAACGGAAATCGCTTGAGGATGAAGAAGGCCCGGACAGCTGGAAAGAAGACTTCAGCCAGGTCAGCCCTTTAACTTTTAACCTGAATTTTGAACCCCATACCAGTCTTGGTATGCGCATTTACAACCAAGTTGTCGCCTGGAATATTAACCAGATGTATGGGGTCGATGCCCTGTTGTATGGCGCCTTTTTCGTTCGCAAACAGTACCGCCGCTCCGGTCTGGCTATCCCTTTGTTGCTGGAATCATTCACAAGGCAACGAGCACTTGGTATTCCCGATTGCATCTGGTTTACTCATGAGGCAAACAAAGGCGCAATACTGCTTTATGACAAGATGTTTTCCTCCTGCCTGCTTTCACGAACTCCAGTTTACCAAGCGGCCAAGCAACTCCTTCAGAAGTCGATTTAAGGGGAGTGAGAGCGGGCGGGAAACCCGATCGATTAATTTCCAGTCCTGATCCTGCGCCACCTCGGGTGCAGGATCTGTTCCTGCCATTTACGGGCACCGTCGGTTGGGCAAGAGTGGCCGGCGCATAGCCAGATTCCGCTTAGCTAGCACCTTGTCTCTAATATCACTTGAGCATGTTGCATGCCAGGCAGGGTGTCCTGTGGCGGCAGCATTGTATTGATATACGTCAAAAACTTTTACTCAAGATAGTTGTAGCATGACTGGACTCCCCTTTAAAAAAAAGGAGACAGTGACATGTCTATTAGAGATAACAGCCGCGATGTGCAGCAGGCAACGTCATGATTCTAGCCCTGCTGATGCGCGAGGCGCCGCATCTGGCAAAAGCAAATTGGGATTCTTAATCAGGCCATCATTGCAGTACAGATCATCTTAGCAGCCC
>JABJED010000376.1 GCA_018665025.1 Gammaproteobacteria bacterium | reverse complement strand
CGCAGGGATGTTCAGGCACATATTTAACGAGTGATGAAAGCCGAGTATAGTTTCAAGCCGCCCTGGCGATATCGGGGTCCAAGGCTTTCTCTTCGCCCCGCAGTGCTCGGATATCTATCGACTTTGCTTAACTTAATCGAGCGGTGAAAGATTAAAAATCATCACGTGCGTGAATTATCAGGAGAGATATTTTGAGCGAACTAGACCTACTGGCTAATCGACTTTCAATAGAGGACCTTTTTGCACGTTACGCCCACACCGCTGATACTTACGATGCTGATGGATGGATCGACTGTTTCGCAGAAGACGGTATCTTTGAGGTTGCAGCTAACGACGGCGGAATTAAGTTTGTCGGACGAGAAAATTTAAAAGAATTTATTTACGCACACATCCATTTGCTGCCCGGGACGCGGCATGTGATGACCAATCATCTTGTTGATATTGATGGGAATCGTGCGCAACATCGTTGCACCTTGACTGGTATGTTAAGCCGACCCGAAAAGGTTTATACCTTCATATCTGGCTGGTACGAAAGCAACCTCGAGAAGGCTTCCGGCCAGTGGAAGATAAAGCACCGGATAGTACATGGCGACTACTCGGCGAATAGCGCTGAAGAGGAATTGTCCGCCTATCTGCAACCTTTGGTCGATTGGATGGCTGAAAACGGTACGCTCTCATGATTCAGTTATTACGCAGAATTACCCTGCTGAGTGCGTTATCACTCGGCGCCGCCCACGGGCAGGATCGGCCCAACATGATCATCATGGTTGCCGATGATCTTGGTTGGAATGATGTCGGTTATCATGGCGGCGATATTGAAACCCCATCGCTTGACCGACTTGCAGCCGAGGGCATCCAGCTGGACCGGTTTTATACCACCCCTATTTGCTCACCGACCCGTGCCGCCCTGATGACGGGACGCAACCCCATGCGCCTTGGTATCGCCTACGGCGTGATCCTTCCCTGGGACAATATCGGTGTGCATCCGGATGAGCGTTTTCTGCCCGAATCTTTTCTGGATGCAGGCTACCAGACAGCGATGGTCGGCAAATGGCACCTTGGCCATGCGCAGCAGAGCTATCATCCAAATGAGCGCGGCTTCGAACATTTCTATGGGCACCTGCATACCGAGGTGGGTTACTACCCGCCATTTGCTAATAAGGGCGGCAGGGACTTCCAGCAAAATGGCGTGACGATAAACGATGATGGCTATGAAACTTTCCTTTTAGCGGATGAAGCCAGCCGCTACATTCGTGAGCGTGACCCTGAGAAGCCCTTCTTCCTTTATCTGCCTTTTCTGGCACCGCATACGCCACTGGACGCACCGAAGGAGCTGCAGGATAAGTACAAGGACATCAATACAGACCTTGCACCTGCTCGAAGTCAGCAGACCGATGCCACGCGGCGCATGGCAAAGCTGATGCTAAGGGAGAGTGCCCGGCCCATGTACGCTGCTGTCGTTGATGCTATGGATCAGTCTATTGGCAAAGTGCTCGACACCCTTGATGATGAAAAGATTACAGACAATACGATTGTACTGTTCATGAGTGACAATGGCGGTGCTGCCTATTCAATTGGCGGCGCTGACAATGCGCCGCTGCGAGGCGGCAAGGGCGAAGTGTTTGAGGGGGGCATCAGAGTGGTCTCAGCCATGCGCTGGCCTGAACAGATCGAGGCGGGTGACAAACTGGATTCGATCATGACAGTGATGGATGTCTTCCCCACGGTGATGGAAGCGGCAGGTATTTCACCCGGCGCGCATTTTCCGTTTGACGGCCAGAGTTTATGGCCCAGCATCAAATCTGGTGCTGTCGCCCCACGGGATGATTATGTTTTCTTCGCCTCGGAAACACCGATCTATGGGCACTTCAATCTCACCGTGTTCAATGATCAATGGAAGCTGGTGCAGGAAGTGGATCAGGAACAATTAACCACCACGGTCACTTCGCACCTGTTTAATATCAATGAGGACCCAAACGAATACATTAATCTGGCGGCGCAGCATCCGGATGTGGTTGAAGAACTGGCTGAAAAAATCAATGAGTGGCGCTCGATTTACCCGATACACGGCACCCGGTCCTATCTTGCCGGGCCACCAGGCTGGCGTGCACCACTCGACTGGTCGACCTATCCTGTGCCGCTGGACAAGCTTCAGGCTGCTCCAGCCAAAAGCATGGCACCGACGGATATGATCGAGAAGATTCTTGATTTCCAGCATGGTGAACGCGGGCGGCTGACATACAATTGCGAACAGCAGTGGTATCTGGCCGGGGCCTGTTCGCAGAGTGATAAAGTAAAAGCAGAAGACTAGTGCAGGCTAATGGGGTATTAGCGCTCGTATTCTTTTCGCTTGCATCGCAAGCTGCAGACTCAGTTGTAAAGTGCATCAACTATGAACAGAACAGGCAACCCCTGTTCGGCGACCTGCACATACACACAAAATACTCAGCGGTTAGCACGAATAACCACCCTTTTTCCACTTTAAGAAAAGTGTCCTGATTCCAGCAAGTTACCAGCCGAGCGCGGCCCCGTCTCGAGTAGGCCTTCGGTTTCGGGTTTTCTTGTTCTGCTATAGGTTTCTGTGGAACGACGTATTCACGCAGTTTGCTGTTGGGAGAGAACGCGCCATGAAACCAGGACCAGGCGTCCCTGACAAATTCACTCGCGGTCCGGGCACCAGCGCCGCCAGGCGCGCCATGAATTCCATGGGACTCAGGACTACATGCGACTGCGCGTCCCGGTAGTTCCATCATCTTTTAACCACGAAAAACGTAACCGCATCAAGCTACTAAAAGTAACTCTGAACACAGCATTTTTCAACACCGCGCATAGCAACCAAATGACAGCGCAGAATTTCCTAACCCTACGAGGGCCGCTGTTCTCGTCAGCCTCTTACGCCTGAACGACCAAACAGTTGTCAAATCGAAAAGCGCGCTTGAAGGTGAGTTTAGGTAGCCTCTATGATCACTCCGCTAGATATACGGTTTCACACGCCTAGAACTTATCGGACAGAACTTTATCAACCAGCACCATCGCTGCAGCCCAGGTACTCGTCAAATCAGCGCCAGCATAATCATCGTCCAGGACTTTCCTGGCAGCACTATTGGATGGACTAGCGGCCCGTGAGTGAATAGCTTCAATCGTTGACTCAATGGACCGGCAATGGCCCAAATGTAGGACTCACGAAAGCTGACATCCGTCAGCTTTCTGGTTTGGATGGATGGCGCCTGGCTGGAGGCCTCAGACGAGGCTAAAGGACTACGATATTGCAACCATTCTTCCAGGCCTTAGAGGTGAGGATTTAACGCTGACATCAAGATGCGAGTGATGAGTGGCATAAACATTATTAGACGTAATATTTCAACTTTCTCGGGATTCCCCTGACTGGCTCAGCGCAACGCCCTTTGGGGCGGGCCCTGGCCGCAGGCCGATATTTTTTGTAGTAAACACCATTTATTAGGTATGCTGAAGCCCAGACTAACTGATTTTCAATCACCGGAGTAAACATGGATCCACAGCTGCAGGAACTACTGGACAAAAAGGCTTGTGAAGAAGTCATCATGCGATATGGACGTACCCAGGACTGGTTAGATACACCGGGACAGGACAGTTGCTTTTGGCCTGATGCTGATATTGATTTCGGTTTCTTCAAGGGTAACGGCGCCGATTGGGTCAAAACGGTGATGCCCCATGAGCAGGAAGCCATACGCAGATGGCACATGTCGACAAGTGTCATCATCAAAGTAGATGGCGATAAAGCCGCAGGGGAATGCTACGGGATTGCCGTAGGCACAGGTACCGACGATGAAGGTAACCTTAGCGATAGTATGTACGGTGGCCGCTACCTCGATGAACTTGAAAAAAGAGACGGCGAATGGCGAATCTCTATGCGCACCTACATTCTGGATTGGTCCCATTCATTCCCGAATTCAATTGAAGCCATGACACCTGATGAATTTGCCCTGAATATTCTACAAATCCGTGAGCCGGGTCATCCGATGTACCGGCCCTTATAGATTGCATCCGGAGGTCTCTTTTGTTGGGTCGAATG
>JABJED010000375.1 GCA_018665025.1 Gammaproteobacteria bacterium | reverse complement strand
CTCCATACCCCCGGGGCATCCCTCTTCGGCCTGATCGAAGATCGCAAATGCCGCAAGTGGCAGCGACCCGGCGGGGTGATGAACCAATGCAGAATCAAAAGCACTGGCTGCTTCAAAGCTGACATAACCGACCGCATACTTGCCTTCTGAACAAGCTGTTTCAATGGTATCCAGCACCAAAGCCACATCGTCATTGGTTTTCGCAATATGAACGGATGAGGCACCTGTAAACCGCAACCAGGCTTCTTCGTCAGAATCATAGATAAGTGCATCAAACATAATCCGGAGGTTAACCTGCTCACTGCCTTCAGGCGAGCGCGATTCAAGAGGTTTATCCACATTTAGGTTTACAATGGTTTGATGCGTTCCATCCCACAAATTGACGCCAATTATCTAAGCCAGGCGTTAGGCGGCCTTGTCGAGTCATTCCAGGTTGAGTCAATCGGGTCAGGCGAAGGGTACATGTCGGATTTGTATCGAATCACCTTGCAGGGTCGTGCACTGCCCGCTTCGGTTATTTTAAAGCGACCATCTGAAGATCCAGAGAAACTGGAACTTGCAACCCGATTCAATTCCTATGGCAGGGAACAGTATTTCTACAGAGAGCTCTCGGAGCACTCAGCCATTCGCACCCCCAGGTGCTATCTCAACGCAGATCATAAATTTCTGCTGTTGCTTGAGGATGCAGGACTATGGCCCGTCATCAATGTGGGGGCAGGCGCAAGCCTTGCCCAGGCGATCACAGCGGTTAGCCATCTTGCCAGACTGCACGCCAGCCACTGGGCGTCCTCGCCCGAAGCTGTTGCACACTTTTCTGCCGGTTTCGAGGCAGCGGCTCTGGACATGTCCTCTTTCGTCATTGATCGCCTGGGAGAACTTCCACAAAACGCTCCCGTTCAATTTATGCAGCAATACGCCAGCCAGTCAATCAATTACCTGCCACTTTTTTCGGCCCAAAAACAGGTTTTCTCACACCTGGACTTTCGCCTTGATAACATGCGAATCAGCGGCGACGACCTCATGCTTTTCGACTGGGGCGAATGCAGCCTTGCCGCACCCGGGTTTGACCTGGCTTATTTCCTGATCACCAGCCTGACAACCCGGAACCGGCGCACCTGGGAGGAAACACTCCTCGATACCTACCACCGGGTCCTGGCTGCAAATGGTATCCAATATCGCCGGGACGAACTGTTTAACAGCTACCGACTTGCCGTTCCCCCTGGCTTTTATCTTGCCGCACTGGTTTTAACCCGTGGTCACCAGGACTACGGCATGACACTGGCGGAAAGGTGCCTTGGAGCGATTGATGATCATCTGCCATTTATCATGAAGCAATTTGACCACACCACGGATTTCCCCCGCCGTACCCATGCCCGCAGCAACACTCGCACCCGATAGGGCTTTGACCAGGATAGCCTTCGGTTCCTGTTATCACCCATCTCTCGAAAGCGGGATATTCAATGCAATAGCCGGGCAGCACCCCGATGCTTTTGTATTCCTTGGCGACAACGTTTACGCCGAAGATGAGTCCGACGACCCCACATTGATGAGCCTGGACCCCATCGCCTGATAAACCCCTACTATGAAACCAACTATGGTTTGATCGATATAGACAGGGAGACATGATCCTTCGCTACGAAGATGTGCCTTTGTACACCAGCAGGGATCTGCGAACTGCAACAACCCAAGGCGAACGAGAGGAACGGGTTACGCTGACGGCCCGGGGCGGCGACTCACAGGTAACTGTATGTAGGCAGCCTGGACCCCTGGGATGCGTTTAAATCCGAAGTCGATCAATCCTGAACAGAATCAGTAGCCGGTTTCATTTCGGTAAAGTTCCCGCAGTAGACGCCGCCACTCCTCGTACTGCCGGTCCAGTGTGCCCGTTAACCGAATCACGCTACCTGCCAGTTCCGCTACCGTTGGTTCAGTTTCCCGGTCAAATGAATTGGTTAACTCGCGCAGCGCGTCTTCATTCATTTTTGACTCTTTATAGGTTTTATAGATCCGCTCCATTGCATACCAGGAACCCCTTGTAGCGCCTCTGGTTGCATCAACCTTGGTAAGCTTCCTGTTACCTTCAATCAATTCATAACTGTAATAACGCCACCACGCATAGGTCGGTCCGATCTTTTTATGCAGGCTCTCATAGTGCTGATCAACGCTATCGGCAAACAGATATTCACTTTCGCGAATTCGTTGAACCTTTTGCAACAGGGGATCATCCTCAGACGGCAAACCGTTCAGTGTGATTACGCCCATGTCTTCGGATAGATAACGCCCAAAAGTTTCCGGAGACAACTCCCTCGCATATTTCAGCATTGCAACATTAAGTAGCAGATCCCGGTCCAGTTTCGTGTAGGAACCCAGCATGTCCGACAGGTCATTGGAGACCCTGTTGTACAAATCCTGAAATGGGTCAATCTGGTAACTGGGGTCGGTCGAGTAATCCAGATCGCTGGTAACGTCGTGATAGATTCGATCAAGCCAGACCCGGCCTGTCGCATCTACAGCGAGGATCTGGAGCCTGAGTTCAACACCATCGGAAAACAGGACCGTCCCCTTTACGTTGATCTCTGAATTAAGGTCCGTCTGAGGCATCACCCGAACTGCGCCCCAGAATCCTGCGCGATCCAGCGTCTCTTTCAACCTGAAGGGAAGGTACCTTCGCTCGACGGAACTCACCTGTATCTTGGAGCTATAAATAGAATTCTCTATTTCAGATTTGACGTCAAAGACAGCGATACTGAGGTTTAATCGCGCTAAATCTGCCTCTGTGTCCTGAAAAACAACCAGGGCGACATCCACGGGTTCGGGTAAAGACGCTTGTTCAGGATCTGTCCGAGGCGTTCCACAACCACCCAGAAAGCAGACGAGCGCCACGACAACAAGTCCGTGCAATTTATTCATTGCGGCCACTCAGTGTGCAACTGGTTTGGTTCGCGATGGTGTACGTGCACTCAAACATGCCTTCACCTGGTTCAAACGGCATATAGACTCGATTAAGTGTGAATGGGTAGGAAACGCCGGAGACTTTTACGGTTGTTGCAACATTTATGCGGCTTCGGTCAGCCGCAATACTGAATTGGTGAAAAACACTCAGCCCGTCCGGTAGCGCAATCTGGAAGGCCAGTTGGTCTTCATCCCAGGCACAGCCTTCTATGCCTATGGCATTTTCTTTCCAACCCATTTCCCCGAAATCACAGACCAATGCAAAATCGTCATTTCGGCTGATCACGATATGATCATCTTCCTGGGTGATGGTAAGCACAGTCGCCTGGGCAATTTTTTCAGTCAATCTGCCGAGCCCGACCACAGACTGCACATTGAATATCCTTGGATCAACATAACGACCGGATTTCTGTGCCCGTTCTGCCGCTCGTTCGGCCTGAGCTCTTGCCTGTATATACAAGTACCTGATCTTTTCGCTCGGGTGATCACTCAGTTGGTAGTCCAATTCCCAGGAACCTGAGAAATCAACGTTATGCCTGTTCGGAGCCTCTGCAGTGACCCGAACAGGGATCAGGGCAACCAGTACAACCCAAACAAGAAGACGAACAATAACCACACTACCACTCAAGCGAATATACCGGTCTATTATGACCGCATACGAACGGATTTAAACTGCTCCTTGCTCAAGTCACCGCTTTTTCTGAGATCCACTATTTTTGGCAAATAGAAATCCCCTTCCTTTTCCAGTTTGTGGATCACTTGGGCTGGAAACGGTTCAAGCTCTGGAACCCATTGCTTGATGTAGACACAATCCTTGTCAAACTTCTGTTGTTGCCGCCAGGGATTAAATATCCTGAAATAGGGTTGTGCATCACAACCCGTAGACGCACTCCATTGCCAGTTGCCGTTGTTGACCGCAGGGTCGTAGTCAATAAGTTGTTCTGCAAAATAGGCCTCACCAAGCCGCCAGTCCAGATGAAGGTTTTTGGTCAAAAATGAAGCCGTAACCATCCTGACCCTGTTATGCATGTAGCCGGTTGATGCCAGCTCTCGCATCCCCGCGTCTACTATCGGGAAACCGGTCTTTCCTTCCTTCCAAAGGTCTAAGACGTCTGCATCAGTGCGCCAGGGTATCGCATCATAGTGGCGCCTGAATGCGTGCCCAAACACATGCGGAAAGTGCCACCCAATCTGATGATAGAAATCACGCCAATAAAGTTGCCGAATGAGCGGGTGCTGGTCAGCAAGACTTTCCCTTACCGCGGCATGAACCTGCCTCACAGAACAGGTACCAAATCTCAGATGAGCTGATAAATGGCTCGTGTGCTCACTTGCCGGCACATCTCGCTGCACCTCATACTTGGTTAACGAGGACATCGACGCTATGGCTTTTAGCGCTCCAGCTTCACCAGGCTCAAATCGCGGAACCTCAATTCGTTGATACTCATTCAGTTCTGCTGGCCAGCCTTCCATATCATCAGCATGAAGCAATTCACCCTTCTCAAGCCCTGCTGGCGGCATAACCGGGAAGGTGGCGGCTTTACGAAAATAAGGTGTGAATACGGTATAGGGGGTTCCATCCCCCTTTAAGACTAATGGCGGCGGATTAAGGTTCGCATCATCAAGCGCTACGAACCCGATATTCATCTCCCGGGTTAGGTTTTCCAGCCTATGGTCTTGGCTTCGCCCGTATGGCGTGTACCCTCTGTTAACAAATACCCGATCGATTTTGAACCGGTTTATCAATGCCGGCAGGACCTTCTCGGGCGTCCCCGTCGCCAGGACCAGCGTCCCGCCAAGCTGGCTTACTGCAACCCGCAACTGTTGCAGGGATTGAAACAGAAATGCCAGCCGCCGCGTGGAATGTTTCCAGCGTTCCATCAGCGAAGGGTTAACAATAAAGACCGCCAGTACCGGCTTGCCACGCCGCAGCGCTTCATTCAGCGCGGTGTTATCAACCAACCGAAGGTCGCGACGAAACAGAAATAGCGAGTGAGACGACATACAGCTAACCCAATGCCTTAATTTATCAGGCCGGTTTGCTTTCTGTTTTCTGCACCGACATGTTCCACCACATTGCTAAGTGACTGTTCCATGATAGAACGTGCCTGAACCGTCTGTTCAACTATATGCTGACACAGTGCATCGTCCATCTGGGAAGACTTGGCACAACCGCTCGAATACGCTTCGAGCTGATTCAATGCGTTCACCAGGCCGGATAATTGCTTCTTACAATTACAAAGTACGTCATCTTCCTTCGATACCCGTGCTATCGAACTAGCGGCAACACCTTCGAGCGGCGCCACTTCAGGTTGGCCATTAACACGGAGCAGGTTGACCAGCGCGAAGGGTTCAAGAGGACCTTTCAATAATCGAATTCCCTTCGAAGCCAAGGCTCGCAACTGCGTTCGGGAGGCAAATTT
>JABJED010000374.1 GCA_018665025.1 Gammaproteobacteria bacterium | reverse complement strand
GAAGCGACTAAGGTTGGCGCGTTGTCCAAATCACAGCTTACAGCGTTCCTCGACAGCAACATTTAGGCGCGTTTATTCTGGCTTATTGTGTACATCACTGGTGGTAATATGCCGCCGGTGAGTGCTCCCAAAGCAGGGCATACGTTAAAAAGTAGTTGACTTGTTCTTGAAAACATATCATTTTGTCCCTCGTAGTATGTGATGCTCAGAGCAGAACAGCAAAAAGAACAGCAAAAAGAACAGCAAAAAGAACCGCAAAAAGAACCGCCAAAAAGAATAGAAATCAAAACAAAAATTTAAACGCGCATACAATTAGCGCAACAGACACTGGTAACTCTGCTCATTTCCCCCCAAAACAAATTCAAAACCTGACAACTTAATACTTTCAAAAAACAACTTTAGCTAAACCAAGTTTTCATCGACGCGACCGCGTCATCTTTAACAAACAAGTGAATTTATGAATCTAAGTGATCTAAAAACCAAACCCATACCAGAGCTTCTCGAAATTGCCCACGAAATGGGCATGGATAATCTGGGGAGATCCCGAAAACAGGAAATTATCGCGAACGTCCTTCGCAAGCACGCAAAAGGCGGCGAAGCCATTTACGGTGATGGCACCCTGGAAATTCTACAGGATGGATTCGGTTTCCTTCGGTCACCCGATAGCTCATATCTGGCGGGTCCCGATGACATTTATGTGTCACCCAGCCAAATTCGCCGTTTTAACCTGCGTACCGGTGATACTGTTTCCGGAAAAATTCGCCCACCGAAAGACAGTGAACGCTATTTCGCGCTCCTGAAAGTAGACCAGATTAACTTCACCGATCCTGGCGAAAGTAAGAACAAGATTCTGTTTGAAAACCTCACGCCGCTTTTCCCGGACCGGCCACTATTACTGGAGGCAGGCAACGGCAGCACAGAAGACCTGACCTCCCGAATTATTGACCTGACTGCACCCATCGGCAAAGGGCAACGCGGTTTGATCGTATCTCCTCCGAAAGCTGGTAAGACGTTAATCCTGCAGAACATTGCCCAGTCAATCGCGCGAAATAATCCTGAAAGTCAATTGATTGTCCTGCTGATTGACGAACGACCGGAAGAAGTAACAGAAATGCAACGATCTGTACGTGGCGAAGTAGTCGCCAGTACTTTCGATGAACCACCGTCACGCCACGTTCAAGTCAGTGAGATGGTAATAGAAAAAGCAAAACGTCTGGTTGAGCACAAGATAGACGTCATTATTCTTCTCGACTCGATCACACGACTCGCTCGAGCCTACAACACAGTAATTCCAGCTTCAGGGAAGGTCCTGACTGGAGGCGTTGACGCTCATGCACTTGAGCGACCAAAGCGTTTCTTTGGCGCAGCACGCAATATTGAAGAAGGCGGGAGCCTTACCATCATCGCCACCTGTCTGATTGACACGGGCTCCAAGATGGACGAAGTGATATACGAAGAATTTAAAGGTACTGGTAACCATGAACTGCATCTCGAAAGAAAAATTGCAGAGAAACGCGTTTATCCTGCCATCAACATTCGTCGTTCTGGTACTCGTCGTGAAGACCTATTGATGTCAGAGGATGAACTTCAGAAAGTTTGGATCCTCAGAAAGATCCTGCACGAAATGGATGACCTGGCTGCAATCGAATTCCTGCTGGAGCGCATGAAGAAGACCAAGTCCAACGAAGAATTCTTCGCGTCGATGAAACGAAAATAAATGTCGGCAAATAGCGTTACCTGCTCGATCAACTCAATTGAATATTACAACCAGGACACTAGACGTATCCTGCTGGACGTTCCCCCCGAAAATAATATTAGCTTCCGTGCCGGGCAGTACCTGCAGATGGTACTGCCAGATAGGAAGTGTCCATTTTCGATTGCGAACTCGCCGCACCTGAAGAATCAAATTGAGCTTCACATCCGCCCGACACCGGACTCTGAAGATTCGACGGCGATCGAAGAACTGCTGGATAACGCAAGGGAAATTGAAATTGAAGCCCCCCTGGGTGATTGCTTCATGACAAGCCCACCAGACAACACATTAATTCTGGTTGCCGCAAGTACCGGTATTACCCAGATGAAAAGTATCATTGAGTACCTGGAACCCGATGGGTTCAAGCACCCGGTGCACCTGTATTGGGGAGTTGTTTGCGACCGGGATCTTTATCTGACCTCACTATGCGAATCCTGGGAATCCAAACACAGCAATTTTCACTTTGTGCCTGTAGTCAGCGAACCTGACACCTCACCCAATTGGGCAGGCCGAACTGGTCTTGTCGGAGTAGAGGCATTAAACGATTTCGAAGATGTCTCTGATGTGACGGTTTACGTATCCGGTGGGCCGGGGATGGTCTACTCAACACTGGACGCCTTTGTTGAACGCGGCATGCCGCAAGCAGGCATGCACTCAGATATTTTTTCCTTCGCCCCCCGCCCGAAAAGCTAGTCCAGGGACAGCGCGAGCTTTAAATGCTGCGCACTAGATTCGAATTCTCCATTGTGTGCGAGTAACAAGCCCAGTTTTTCATGGCCTTTAAGGGAACCACCCAATTCAACTGATCGAGTAAACGATTCTCGCGCCATATTAGGTTCGTTGGACAGCTCATACAAACAACCCAGGCAGTAGTGAAGTGCCGGGTCTTCCTCATGGAGTTTTAGCCACCCTTCCGCAGCTTTGCATCTGGCTTTAAGCGTGTCGAAATCGGCATCACCATAAAGTGACACGTAATCGGAATCCCAGGACTTCTTGATGGCTGCGCGTAAAAGAGGCTCGGCATGTGCTTTGTAGCTGAGGCTTTTCACATACTGTGACAGCACCTCGCGGGAATTCCGGGCACCGGCCCCAAGGGACTTAAATAATGCATTGAGTTCAGCATCGTTTCCAGCTTCAGCTCTTAAGCCGATCAGTGCAATCTCATTTTCGAAGGATTCGGTATCGAACAGCTTTCTTAATCCAGGTAATGCCGCCATTGAAGCACGCCAGTCATCACTCATCTTGAGTGCCTGAAGTTTCAGCTCTGCGGCATAGCCATTCAACTTGATCGAATCCAACGCAGTCAGGGCAGCAGCAGGATCTCTGCGCCTAAGTGCAAGTTCCGCCGAAAGCACGATCGCTGCACGAGACAGCGATGGGTCAGTCTCAACCGCCTGACGAAGATAGGTTTCACGCCCCTGGTGGTCGCCCTGGTTATTCGCAGCCCTCGCCGCTGAAAGAAAGTTTATTCCTTTAGCATCGCTATCTTCACCAGCACCATCCAGGAACTTGCGGGCCCTGTCGAACTCGCCTTCGGTTAACAATCTCAGACCTTTTTGAGTCAGCCTGCTCGTCCTTGCTTCTTTTTTTGCTTCACGCCATTCCCTGACGACCCCACTACCATACCTAAAGAGGTTGAATGACCGAAGCAGTAAGTAGGCAGCAAGAAGAAAACCAAGAAACAGGCCGACCAGCACCCAAAGGCTTGTCTGCATGGAGTACCCGTCATAGGCTACAAGAACATAGCCCGGGTCTCTTGCGATCAGGGTCCCAAGATATCCAGCTACCGCAATGATAACCAACAGAAGAAGCAATCCACGTTTCATTTTTGCTGTGCCTCCTTGAACCCAGCCAATTGAGACCGAGCTGCCTTCAGGGATCCAGCTATATCTGGTAATTCAACTGACACCTGCGAAGCCGACAATCGGGTGATTGATTTCAGCATGGCGACGGTGCCCGGGTTTTCGTCGTCAAAGGAATCGGATACCCAAACCTGCGCCTCCCCAAGTGCACTCTGGAATACTCCCTGATTACCTTCCAACAGCGCCATCTGCGCGATCTGCAGCTTCAACATAAGGTTCTGCCTGAGGAAATATTCTTCGTTTGGCGGCAGGATGCGCTTGATCTCTACTTCATCCCGACGAAAGTCCACGAGGTGCGCAAGTTTGTTTCCCGCATGCCGAATTAGCCCCAAAAAATGCGCGAGGTAACCTGCTGCTTCAGCGCTTTGGTCCGTCGCTGAACTCGGCGCCTGGTAGGTCGGTAGAGTTCGACGGAGCAATGGGACCTGTGAGACGAGGGCAGAAAGCTCAAGATAAACTCCCTGAATGTCTGGTGAGCCCACGGCCTTCAATGCGGCTATATCCCGTGCAAGCGCCTCACGTAATCCATGTGCCGTAAGCCCATCGGTTTCCCGAATAATTTCATCAGCTGACTGCAACAGCTGCAGAGCTGAATTCGCATCCTGCTCCATCAGTACCCGCTGGTTTGCCATCCTGACGAGGTATTCGACCTCAGCGTACACCCAGTCCTGTGAACTGGTGCCCATTCGACTTTGAATTGCCACCAGTGACTCTGAAACACCAGCTAGAAACTGCTGCATCTGCTCCTCACCAGCCGTGAGTTGGGCATTTATTTCAGCATTCTTCGCCGCCATGCGGCGTTCAACATTTCGCAGCTCATTACCGAGGGTTTCAACACCCGCTTCAATTTGCTCAACACGCGCCGGTATCGGGTCGATCTGAGCACCTGTGTGCTTCTCTTTGTAGATCTCATAAGCCGGCCAGGAAGCTACCCCAATAGCAACCAGCGCGAGTAGTATCGCGAGTATGCTGCCAATTCCACCGCCCGAAGGCTTTTTTAAGGGCGTCGCGGCTTTATCCTGGCGGGATTCAATATGATCAAAAGCCTGCTCAAGCTTTTCATCTACCTTTTCATCTACCTTTTCATCTAAAGGGCCCGTTGTTTGGTCACTCATTGGCTTTACCAGATGTGTTTATCACCTTAATCACCGCATCATACAACGCTTCATCCGAAGCTCCACCTGCATTCGTCACCCCCTGAAAAACATAGGTTCGGGCTATTCCCTCCAGGCGAGATGAAGGCACTACTGCGTGGTATCCATGCAAACTCTCAGCAGAGAGCGAAGTAAAATTCTCCAGAATTTCAGCACTGGTTAGAATAACGATCGAGCCTGCCACCAGGTCAGAAAAGTCATGCTGGATTAGTAGCCGGCGGTACGTCTCCAGATATGTGACGGATGCACCAGACTCACCAAGGGATTGGCCAAGCAGCTCCCGGCCACCTGCCCCGCGAACAATCAGGATCTGCTCACCTGCCACTTCCTGCAGACCAGCTAGCGCCAAAAGCCCTTCGCTCCCTGCCAGATCGGGGAACGACGCAACCACCCCATGCTGTTTAAGTGCTTCCGCCGTGCCTGGTCCGACCGAGAACCATTCCAGGCTTATCGGCCATTGCGGCCAATAGTTTTCCAGGATGGGTAATCCAAAACGAACACTACTTTTACTCACAAAGATGATCTTGTCGTAACGATCAAGATCCAAAGCGATTCGTTTCATTTCCAGGTCGACCGGCTTTTCAGCCAGTTCAATTAAGGGGCGAACAATCGGCAATAAGCCATCGGCACGAAACAAATCCGCTAGGGATTTATTCGCTCCGGGAGGACGGGTAAGCAGTATAGTTTTCAAATGCATCGATGCCCGACGATTTAGTTCAGTGTTTAATGTTCCGCCATCAAATCTACAGCACCCCTGGCTAACAGGTTATTACCCAGCCTCTCTGCGAGCAAGGCAGCGTCATCAATCTTTCCAGTCACCTGCTCCCTGATGATCACGTTACCGCCCGGATCAGATATGAACGAGTTTAATAGAAACTCCCCCGCCGTGGGCTCCGCATAGACAGCAACTGGCAGGTTACATGTCGCACCTAGCAACTGCGTTACTTTACGTTCCGCCGTGACGCAGATCCGGGTAAGGGAATGATTAATTGATTCAACGAGCCCAGTTATCACGGGATCGTTCGAGCGGCTCTCTATACCAACAGCTCCTTGCCCTGCAGCAGGGATGCAGATATCAGTGGCTATTGCTTCACTTACGCGATGCGAAAGTCCAAGTCTGGTTAACCCGGCGACAGCGAGAATCACCGCATCATACTCACCATCATCGAGCTTACG
>JABJED010000373.1 GCA_018665025.1 Gammaproteobacteria bacterium | reverse complement strand
TTCACAGCAATCTAGCCATGACGATGATGTGCTCCTCGCTCTGAATGATCTAGAAATGCCTGATTCGTGACCCACACCAGGCATACAAAAAAACCGGTTATAAAAATCTCGACTTAGGTAGACAGGACGTGAACGTTTATCTCATCAGGTATTTCATCGCGGACTCAAGACCTTTACCGCTCAAAAAAAACATCTGGCCATCGACCAGTCTCTTAGCCAGTTGAATCGATGCAGAATCCTGCCATCTACTTTCAGGAAGCGGATTCAGCCAGACGACACTTCGGAACTGTTCCGTCAGACGACTCATCCAGACTTCTCCTGGTTCCGCATTAAAATGCTCGACGCTTCCACCGCGATCTGAAATCTCATGACGCCCCATATCGGCGTCACCAACTATAATTAACTTGTAGTCCCGGGGAAACTTTTGGAGTAAATGCCGCAGCGGCAACTTGTCTTCAGCGCGCCGTTCGTTCTCATGCCAAACAGATTCATAAATATAATTATGGAAGTAAAAGTACTCCAGGTGCTTGAATTCACTCCCTGCCGCAGAAAACAGTTGCGCACATAGTTCGACATGCTGATCCATGGAACCACCGACATCAAAAAGCATCAAAACCTTAACTGCGTTGTGTCGTTCAGGTACTTCCTTGATGTCCAGAAACCCACCGTTTCGCGCGGTCGACCTGATAGTATCAGGCAGGTCCAGCTCCAGGTCGGATGCTTCACGAACCCAGCGACGTAACCGGCGAAGCGCCATCTTCAGGTTTCTGGTGCCCAGTTCGACGTCGGGATCATAGTCAGCGAACTCCCTTTCCAGCCAGACTTTCATCGCTCTCTTCCGTGGCGCTTCAGTCATTTCGGTTCGCTCTCCTGATTCGGCTTCTTCGCTTAGGCCTTCACCCTTCTCACCATCATTGCCTTCACCTTCCTTGCCTTTATCACCTTCGCCCTTTTCGCCGGAATCACCCTCGCCTTCTTCACCATCATTACCCTGCTCACCTTTTTCGCCACCTTCGCTACTCTCTCCTTCACCCGACCCTGGCTCACCTTCATCTTTGCTATTGTCCTCACAGTCTTCCCGAGCAGCTCTTTCCTTCGCTTCAGCGACTGCTTCGCCATACTCTTCCATCACCAATGCCACTTCTCGCTCATTACCCTCCATCACTCGGGCCAGCAGTTCCCTGAGTTGTTCGCTTTCATCTTCTTCAAACACGCCAACCCAGTCATCGAGTACCGAAAAATAGGAGGCAAACGCCTGATCAAAACGATCGTAGTATTTTTCATCCTTGACCAGCGATAACCGACTGAGAAAATAGAATTCATCCTGGTCCGCAAAAATCAATCGATGACTGAAAATCGACAGAAGATCGATCAGTTCACGAACCGATACAGGCACACGATATCGGCGCAGGTGCTCAAAAAAACCTAATAACATACAGACAAATTAGTTGAGGAAATCAAAGTTGAAACGGAATGCCATTATTGTAACGGTCAATCCGGCGTGTGTATTTTGTTCGAGCTGAACTGGAAAGAGATTCATCAGCCAGAATCTCTTTGATGACCTGTAACGCTCGATCGAACTCGCCTACACGCGCGTAGGCCGCAGCGAGTGAATCCAGATTGGTCGCAGAATGTTCTTTGTGAACCGCCAGAGACGCAAATTCGAGCGCGACCTTGCCGTCACAAACTTCCTTAACTGGACAAGTCGCCATCAACCAGGCCAGTCGATTCGCAGCCAGCACATCCCCCTGTTCTGCAGCCAGTCGATACCATTTGGTGGCCTCGATAAAATCCTTGCCAACGCCATTACCACGCCGAAAGAGATAGCCAAGAGCTCCCTGGGAAGGAGCATGTCCCTGGACCGCAGCTTTTTGGTAATGTAGACGCGCCTGGTCGTAGTCAACTGAGCTACCGATCCCTTTCTCATAAGCAATGCCCAGGTAATAATGACCCGTGACGACGCCACGACTCACACCTTCCTGTAAAAGATCCAGACCCCGCGCAGGGTTTCTGGCGATACCGTTACCGTCCAAATACATTTCACCCAGCGCGACCAGGCCGGCGCCGTAGTCCTGCTCAACGGCCAACTCATAAAGTCGCACTGCCTTCGCAGAATCCCGCTCCACTCCCTGCCCTGATCGATAAAGGTTGCCAAGGTTAACCTGGCTAGCTGCATAGCCCAGCGACGCCGCCTTGCTGTACCTTGCCGCCGCTTTGGCCAGATCCTGCTCAATGTGTTCTGCCAGAATACCCAGATGATTCAGCGTTAGCAGGTGTTCCGGATCGAGATGAATCGCGAACTGAAGGTCCTGAACAGCAAGCCCGTAGCGTTGCAGCAAACTATAGGCAATACCCCGATTGCTGTAAGCAATAGCAAGCTCATCTTCCCGGAGTGTTTTTTGTTCGATTGCTCCTGTGAGGATTAAAATGACAGCCTCGTATTTGCCAGCGGCA
Organism: Gammaproteobacteria bacterium; assembly: GCA_018665025.1. GTDB lineage: Bacteria > Pseudomonadota > Gammaproteobacteria > Pseudomonadales > Azotimanducaceae > UBA9659. The sequence continues at coordinate 24,241 of JABJED010000373.1, read as the reverse complement.
GCGGCTAGTTGTGCCTGCTCGAACATAGACGGGGCCATCCCCGCTGAGGGCTCTTTACCCGCTGAGGGCTCTTTATTGGCTGAGGGCTCTTTACCTCCCAAAGAACCTGCGGAAATAAATGTCAGCATGACTGTAACAAGCAAACGCATCGCGCAAGTATACCCAGCACATTTACCCAAGCACATACCCAAGTACATACCCAAGTACATACCCAAATACATACCTACGCAAAGGCACCTATCGTGCGACGTTCAGATGCTATACTGCGGGGATGCCGCAACCTAATCATCCCATCATTCGAGACCCTCTGCTAGAAGCACTTGTTGCGATGACCCGACTCCACCATCAACCACATAGTGCCGAAAGTCTAACCGCCGGTCTCCCCCTGGAAGGCGGCAGATTAACGCCAGCGCTGTTCATTCGCGCAGCGGCATCGGTGGGATTCAATGCTTCCTATGTCCAACGCCCGCTAACGGACATCACGCCTCTTATATTACCCGTCGTCCTGGAAATGAAGGATGGCCAGACGGCTATCCTTGTCGAACGAAACGGCGATGTCGCAACCGTTCTATTCTTCGATGAACAGGAGAAGACACAGGAAGTGGAGGTCACTTCGCTGGATGAGCGTTATGACGGCAACTGCTACCTGCTCAAACCGGGCATGGTGGCAGAAGGGGTCTCCAAAGACTGGTTCTGGAGCACGATCCGAAAATCTCGCGGCCTGTACGCCGAGGTACTGGTTGCCTCGCTCCTAATCAACCTTTTTGCCCTGGTCACTCCCCTATTCATTATGAATGTCTATGACCGGGTGGTTCCCAACCATGCTATCGAGACGCTCTGGGTCCTCGCGTCCGGTATTGCCATTGTGTTTGTCTTTGACCTTGTCCTGAAATCACTGCGCGGATATTTCATCGATGCCGCGAGCAAACGAGCAGACATCACGTTGTCCGCTCAGACCTTTAGCAGGGTCATGGATATCAAGATGAGCGACCGGCCGGACCGGGTTGGCTCATTTGCCAACAACCTTCAGGAATTTGATAGTTTCAGGGAATTTTTTACATCGACCACGCTAATTGCACTGATTGACCTCCCCTTTGTGATCCTATTTATAATCCTGATCTATTTGGTCGGTGGGGTTCTTGCGATGGTTCCACTGGTGGCGATACCGATGATCATACTTGCTGGTCTCGCACTACAAAAGCCACTGCACGGCCTCATTACAGAAACGTTCAGGGAATCCGCTGCCAAGCACGCCATGCTGATTGAAGTTCTAGCTTCACTGGATACTGTAAAAGGAGCGCGCGCCGAAGGCGTCATGCAGAAGCGATGGGAGACCTTCAACGCAAAGCTCGCAAAAATGGGACTCCGCTCACGTTTCCTTTCGATGTCCATCGTTAACCTGGCGCAACTCATCCAGCAGGTTTCTACTATCGCCATCGTTGCGGTCGGCGTGTACGCCATTATCGACGGCAACCTCAGTGTTGGCGGTCTTATTGCCTGTACAATCCTGACAGGCCGCTGCCTGGCGCCAATGGGCCAGGTAGCAGGAATACTGACTCGATATCACCATTCAATTACCGCGTTCAATGCCATCGACAGAATCATGGCACTGCCGGTAGAACGACCCGCAGGTAAAAGCTTCCTGCATCGTCCATCAATCAAAGGCGACATTGAATTCAAGGAAGTTACCTTCAACTATCGGGATCAACAGATATCCGCGCTTTCCAACGTATCATTCAAGATCACAGAAGGAGAAAAGGTCGCCATCATTGGTCGGACCGGCTCTGGTAAAACAACTCTCCAAAAACTGGTAATGGACTACTACGAACCAGGCGCCGGGGCGATACTCATCAGCGGTACAGATATCAACCAGATCGACCCCACTGACCTGCGCAGGAACATGAGTTACGTTCCACAGGAAATCTCTCTTTTCAGTGGCACCGTCAGGGAGAACATCGTCCTGGGCACACCGCTTGCCACCGATGAGGCGGTCCTTGAGGCAACGAGGGTTGCTGGTATTCTCGACTTCCTTAATACGCATCCCCAGGGGTTTGACCTGAACGTCGGAGAGCGAGGTGAACGTCTTTCCGGCGGACAACGACAGGGCATTGCCATCGCGAGAGCCATTATTAACCGCGCGTCTATCCTGATTCTGGACGAACCCACAGCCTCTATCGACAACACCGCGGAAATACTTTTCCTGAAGCACTTCTCCGAGTACGTAAAGGATCGAACGCTACTCCTGGTGACGCACAAAGCATCAATGCTTTCGCTGGTCGATCGACTGATAGTGCTAAATGACGGCAAAATAATTGCCGATGGACCAAGAGACGAAGTGCTGAAAATGCTTGCAGGAAACCCCCAGTGAGGGAATACAAATCAGATATCCAATTTATGCCGGATACTTATGCGGCAGAAATTGAGTCACTGCCTCTGGCGAGCCACTTGATTCTCTGGCTATCCGCATCTTTTGTCCTTATCGCTATTATCTGGGCAAATTTCGCGACACTGGATGAAGTCGCCCATGCTGAAGGCAGGGTAATTCCATCGGGTCAGATTCAGGTTGTCCAAAACCTCGAGGGGGGCATCCTGTCAGAGGTGAACATTAGGGCAGGCGATTCTGTCAAAGCAGGACAAATACTGCTGCTGCTGGACGACACACGATTTGCCAGCTCATTTCGTGAGGGCACACTATCTGTTCATACACTTCGCGCAAGGGTAGCCAGACTGGAAGCGGAAATTGATGAAATACCGTTCACTTCAATCCCGGGTTTTTCTGAAGAACACCAGAGCATACTTGACGATGAAATCCTTCTGTATACGTCCCGGCAGCAGGAACTTGAATCTTCACTCAGTATACTCAGACAACAGCGAACCCAGTACGACCAGGGTCTGGCTGAACTGAAGGCCGCAAAGAACAAACTGACCCGCAACGCAGCACTGGCAAAAAAGGAACTTGAGATCACAGCACCATTAGTTGAAAGCGGCGCGGTTTCACAGGTCGAACTACTGAGATTGCAGGCGGCAGTTAACGATTCCCTTGGACAACTCGAAGAGACAGGCATCGCCATTCCCGGGTCAGAAGCTGCAGTGGCCGAGGCCAACCAGAAGATCGCAGAAAGGAGACAACAGTTCCGAAGCGCGACCCAAGCCGAATTGAATGAGGCCAAAACTGATCTCAGCCGCTTGAACATATCTAATGTGGCCCTGGAAGACCGGGTTAATCGAACGACTGTCAAATCCCCGGTAGATGGAACCGTAAACCAGGTGCTGGTTAATACCATTGGCGCAGTCATACAGCCGGGAATGGACCTGATTGAGATCGTGCCTTCGAACGATACGTTGTTGGTTGAAGCCCGCATCCGCCCTTCGGATATCGCATTCATCCATCCCGGCGGGAAAGCGACGGTCAAACTCACCGCCTACGATTTTTCGATTTACGGCGGGCTGGATTCTGTACTTGAAGTCATCAGTGCTGATTCAATCACCGATGAACGCGGCGAGCATTTCTTCCGGATCAGGGTTCGAACCAGCAAGAACCATCTTGGAACCAGCGAAAACCCGCTGCCCATTATTCCCGGTATGGTGGCGACGGTCGATATAATGACTGGCCAAAAGACCGTCATGGACTACATTCTGAAACCATTGAAGCGAGCCCAGGCAGCCGCCCTCACCGAACGCTAACTCTGGCCAGTTTAGATCAGGGCAATTGAGAACGTGGTATAGCTAGCTTCCTTTGAATGCAGGTTTTCGTTTTTCTTTAAACGCCGCGCGTCCTTCCTTGTAGTCGTCACTGTCGAAACATGCGTTGATCATTATTGATATAGACTCAAGGTCCCGGCTCGAAGGGTCCTTGACCGCTTCGTTAATAGCCGCCTTCGCTGCCTTGACCGTAAGCGGCGCGTTGGCAGTGATCAGCGCGGCGTAGTCTCTCACCGCACCTTCAAGCTCATCGATTTCACAAACCCGGTTAACCAGACCCATGTGGAAGGCCTCATCTGCCGCCATAAGCCTTGCAGAGAACATAATGTCTTTTGCCCGCGATGAACCAACCAGTTCAGTGAGACGCTTGAGCCCTTCATACTCATAACCAAGACCCAGCTTCGCAGCCGGTATACCAAAGGTTGAGTCCGGCGTCGCGAAGCGAACATCTGCGCTTAGTGCCGTCGCAAGGCCGCCACCGATGCAAAAACCCTGGATCATTGCAATCAGCGGCTTGTCCAATTTAACCAACCACCGGTTAGCACTAGCTGCGACCTTACCATATGACTCTTTTTGCGCGGCGCTGCCACGTTTCGTATCAAACTCCGAAATATCTGCGCCTGACACAAAAGCTTTGTCACCAGCTCCCTTCATCACCACTACTCTTACTTGGTCATCATGCTGAAAGGCTTCCAGAATAGTCGCGAGGCCTTCCCACATTTCAAGAGAGATCGCGTTACGGCGCTCAGGGCTATTGAAGGTCACCCAGCCAATACCATCTTCCACCTGCGCCAACATTTTCTCGGTTTTTAGTTCCATCGTCTGCTCATTCTAAATAGCGCCAGCTTGCCGTAACCGGTTAATGTCTTCTGCATTGAAACCCATCTCGATCAGGACTTCATCAGTGTGCTCACCGAGAACAGGACCAGGTCGTTCGAAATGATCGCTAATAGGGAAAGTACTCATATTAATTGGTGAGCGAACAAGGTCGAATTCACCCATCTCTTCACGCCAGGTTGTGCGACGCATCTTTAGTGAACGAACATGCTCATCCTCAAATGCCTCAGCAATATCGTATATTGGCCCACACGGACAACCAGCATCATTGGCAAGCTCCACCAGCTCAGCCGTCATCATGCCGGTCGTGATCCCGTTGATCAATTGCCACAGTTCATGGCGATTCGCGATCCTTCCCCTGGTGTTCCTGAACTTTTCATTCTCGGCGAGACCCGGCTGTCCTACAGCCGCTGTAAACGCAGCAAACATCTTGTTGGTGCTCGCCGCCAGATTGACCATGCCATCTAACGTGTGAAAAACACCCATCGGAGAATTTGTCGGATGGTTGTTGCCCTCTTGGCCAGGGACTTCACCAGCCATGGTGTACCTCGCGCCCTGAAAATCCAGTTTGCTTAGCATCGACTCAAGCAGGGAAGTATGGACCCAGCTTCCTTCCCCCGTTTTCTCCCGGTGAAGCAGCGCCATCAGTACCCCCTGCCCCAGGAACATACCGGCGGATGTATCACTGATGGCAATACCGACACGCATCGGGCCTTCTCCCGGCTGCCCTGTAACAGACATAAGACCACTCATGCCCTGCACAACCTGATCAACTCCCGGGCGTTCACTATAAGGACCATCCTGGCCAAACCCGGATACACTGGCATAAACGATGCCGGGGTTAACCTTTTTTACAGCTTCATAGTCGATACCCAGTCGATATTTCACATCCTTTCGGAAGTTCTCCACCACCACATCGGCCTTCGCCGCCAGTTTTAGAAACAACGCGTGCCCATCAGCAGACTTTAGGTTAATCGTCATGCCCCGTTTATTACGGTGGAGGTTCTGTGAATCAGGGCTTAGCCGACCACCGGTGACATCGGTGAGCCCGGCATCAGGTGGTGGTTCAATTCGAATAACCTTTGCGCCCCAGTCTGCAAGCAGCCGGACCGCCGTGGGCCCGGCTCGCGCAATGGTCAGGTCCAGGATAGTGTAGTCAGATAGAGGCAAGGTCATCTGTTCAGAATAGCACGCAACTCCAGTGCAATTTCGCTGATCTTGACCCGTAACAATAGGGTATTCTTGGGTCCCATTCGTATCAGCTGCTTCTGAGCCGCACTCAAGGATTCCAGTTTTGGGTCTTCAAACTTATACATGACAGCTGGCTGAACAAGGCGAATCTGTCCTGTAATTATCGGGGTCTCAAGTAATCTACCAATCGCCTGGAACATTACATCATCGAAGGTCTGGTTACCGTAACCGAGTTCTGCATAAGCAATCTGAACAAGCGGCCTGAGTAAATGGTAGAACTCAGCCGCCCTTCTAGCGTCAACTGACCCGGCAATCTCAACAAATGGCGTGTACCGGGTATACGATGCATGGTCCAGTTCGAAAGTTTTTTCATCTATCTTCCGCACCAGGAACGGCCCTTCAGGTGCCAGTGACCTGACAGGCTCCTTGGCAACTTGCCCTCGAGCAATGTTGTCAGTAAACGCAACAAACTTTCGAATCAGCTGGTTAGGTGCCACCCAGGCGTTAACGCCTTCATGTCTTGACAGGCTAACCGCACCGTCCCTGATCAACTGGTCGCTGTCGTCTAACAATGGCAACACAAAATCTGGCTTTCCCTCTTCGATCGGCACCTCAATAACCGGTGCAGTCGGAGGTTCGGGCTCTGGATCAGGTACCGACTCTGATTTTGCAGGTTCCACTACCGTAGGTATTTGTATTTTTTCTACTACCCGCGGCTCAGGTTTACTGGTTGTTACGAAGTAGCCGACCACGCCAACAATCGCTACCAGCACGATGACGAACATGATCACTATCGGTTTATTGTCTCTGTTATCGGCCATCAGCTTTCCTAATCTCTAGGGACCCTATTGTATTCATCATTGTTAACAAAACAGCGAAAAAAGGTCAGTTTGGGGATCTTTCCATTGTATCTTCAGAATACGCCAGATTTTCGCTCTATTTGAACACCACCAACTTAATACCTGGCTAAATAAGCGCTCTTGCCCTGACCAGTTCATGCACCATTAACTGGCCGGCTTCCGCTAACGAGCGCCCGAAGGTGAAAATGCCATCTTCATGACCACCCATTGAAAATATACCCGGCGAATCCATATCCATCATCAGCCGCCTTACCTCTTTAGCCATTTCTGGTGTTCCGTAGGCAACCGACTCCTCTGTCACCGCGATACCCAGTTCAACTGAATTCCGCCAGATATCCGGACTGTGAGCGTGCAGCGCACATGTCACCGATTCATGAACGTCATAAATGGCGGCATGGGATAATGATTCCGAAGATGGCTTAACGGTTCCTTTGGCATCAACAGCGTTACGCTGCAGATCCCAGGTTTCGCAGACCGCATAGTCATCCAGGGTTACGGCATCAAGCTCTCCTGTCTGAGTTCCGGAAATGACAAACCCACCAGCGCAACGCTGCGATATATTGCCGAACCCATAACCGTCATATCGGCCAGGAGTTTGGCCTAATAACCCCAGGTCTTTAAGGACCGTTCGCCACGCAGACAATTCTCCAATGTCGACGCCACCCAGTTTCTCGGTACGGAAAGTCAGGTTAAACTTAATGACACCTTCAGTTTCCACCATCATTTAACCCTTCATTACTTTGGCGATTGATTCAGTGTAAGGCGGCTTGAGCAGGCCTGCATCAGTAATAATGCCAGTGATCAGTTTATGCGGTGTAACGTCAAAGGCCGGGGACCGGGCAGCAACACCAACCGGCGCGATCGGGTGTCCTGCATACTCTTTAACTTCCGAAGCATCCCGCTCTTCAATCTCAATGTCGTCACCGGAGGTTGTTTCTATATCCACCGTCGACAAGGGCACTGCAACATAAAAGGGGATCGAAAAGTACTGACAAAGAATCGCCAGGTTCATTGTACCAATCTTGTTGGCAGCATCACCGTTCGCCGCGACCCGGTCTGCCCCCACGATCACCATGTCGACTTTCCCTTCTGACATAATGTGAGCAGCCATGTTGTCTGATATGAGCGTGCAATCCACATCGTTACGATGCAGTTCATACGCGGTCAGTCTTGCGCCCTGCAGCAGCGGCCTTGTTTCATCGACAAACACGTGAACCTTTATACCTTTCTGGTGAGCGCGATAGATAGGCGCGAGTGCCGTACCAAGCTCTGAGACAGCGAGACTCCCAGCGTTGCAATGGGTCAGCAAATTCGGATGAGCCTCTACCAGTGGCAATCCAACATCAGCGATGGCATTGCACGCCACCCTGTCTTCCTCGTGAATTGACTGTGCTTCCTGCAATAAATCAGCAAACAGGCTGGACTCATTATGACAGCGCTGCTCACAGTCTCGCATCCGGTTTACAGCCCACGCAAGGTTAACCGCCGTAGGCCTTGCACTGATCAGGTAGTCACACCGCTCATGGAAGTCGGCGCGAATATCCGCGGCTTCCTTATTGTGGCTGCCTACCAATAGCCCGTAGGCAGCAGCAATGCCGATTGCAGGTGCGCCACGAACTGTGAGCGTTCTAATGCTATCGAACACCTGTTCAATGGCTTCGCAAAGCACAACTTCTTCTCTCTGCGGTAATTTTCTCTGGTCTAGTAAAACGAGTGTATTGTCTCGCCACTCAACGGACCGGGGCATATCTATCATCAGTTTTTCCTCAAGCGACGAAGCATACACGTAACTGCCCCGGCTTTGCAGCGCCTCGCCGAATCGCGCACAATGCTGGTTGAATTCTCTGTTTTAGAACACACTTGGTTTAGAACGCACTTGTGGTTTAGAACACAATGGAGACTCCAATGGGAGACCTGGTACTAAGAACTGACGACGACGGGATCGCAATCCTCACGTTGAATCGACCGGATACGCTAAATGCACTTAGCCCAAACCTGTTTATAGAGTTACGAGAGCACTTAGAGACAATCAGTGCCCAATCGGAAGAAACAGGCTGCGTGATTCTTCGCGGTGCAGGCCGATCCTTTTCAGCCGGTAACGACCTGAAGGCGATCCAGTCTGGCGAGACAGCACCCTCTCGTCACTTCCAGGCTGAAACCCTCGAGCTGATTGAAAACCTGCCACAGCCCGTCATCGCTTCAGTACAAGGACATTGCTACACCGGTTCACTCGAGCTCGCCATCGCCTGTGACCTGTTAATCGCAAGCGACTCCGCCAAGTTTGCAGATACCCATGGGAAATGGGGCATGACACCACTATGGGGCATGAGCCAACGGCTACCCCGCAGGATTGGGCCGATTCGAGCGAAGGAAATGATGTATACCGGCCGGATAGTAGCAGGCAGCGAGGCTGTCGAAATAGGCCTTGCCAATGAATGCGTCGCTGACGATGCGCTAATCGACCGCACGATCGAAATTGCGCGACAGATTGTAGGCAACTCCTGGCACACCCTTCGCGCTGACAAGATGTTGGTGAACAAAGGCATGAACCTGCCCCTGGGTGAAGGCCTGGTCTTTGAACGCGAAAACAGTCCCGGCGCAGACAAGTCGATGCAGGAACGTATCAAGGATTTCGGCAAGAGTAAACGGTGAAACCTTTGTAACCTTGGCTATAAGACAACTTTCTTTAAACCCAATGACTCGACAAAATTCACTGATGTTGGGTTTTTCATGGCCAGTGACCCAAGCGGAGAATACCCCAAAAGAGGTGGCCCACTGATTGCCGGCATGCGAGAACCGTTAAGGATTGTTCACTCAGATAAGGGCCAGGCGGTACTGACATCGTCTACGTGACCGGATCAATAGGACAGATCAGCCCTACTTCATCCTCGATCAATTGCGCCGCAGCCAGACATAGGTCCTCACGCCAGCGATCAGCGTAGATCTGGACTCCCAGTGGCAAGCCGTCATGCACACCCATCGGAACCGCTACCGCCGGGATACCCAGTAGATTACCCGGCGTAATAAATGCCAGCCGACTCAGCGTTGTATCAGCGCCCGTGTGTGGGTCAAGATCAGCATCGTGGAGGAATTGAACATCGCTCCATACCGGACCGACAACCAGAGGATACCGCTGGTTAAACGCAGACCAGTCCCTGCACAATCGATCCCGCTCCATATGAACAACTGTATTAGGCATCGCTGAAGAGGGAAAACGTTCTATCAACTCATTTAACAGGCCAACGGCACCTTCAGTCATCATCGGACTGATGGACGACACCGTTTCTTCAATATCCCGAGTCAGCAATTGCGCCCACACTTCATTGACACGAGCGAGCTCAGGTGGCTGGCATTCTTCCACGTGCCAACCGGCAGCTTCGAGAATCTCTCCCGCACGACGAATCGCTGCAACAAACGCCGGCGGCATTTTGATGCCTTCAATTTCAGTCACCAGTGCGACGTTACGGTTTTCTGGTGCTGGGCCTTCAAGAGGCGCGGTGACACTCGTCGGGTCACGAACATCTCGACCCGAAAGGAACTCAAGTGCGAGTTTAATGTCCTTCACTGACCTGGCCATCGGGCCTTCCGCAACCATCAGTGAATAGGCAATGGGCTGGGAAATCGGTTCAATGGAAGAAGCCCAGGGGATGCGACCAGTCGTCGCCTTGATAGAAGTAACACCGCTACAAAAAGCAGGGTTACGCAAAGAGCCACCGATATCATTGCCCAGACCAATAGGTGACATGCCCGTCGCCAGCGCTACGCCTTCACCTCCACTGCTTCCACCAGCAGTCCGCATTGAGTCCCAGGGATTACGGGTAAGGCCATGCAACGGGTTATCGGTGTGAATGCGCAAGCCAAATTCCGGCAGGTTTGTCCTCGCCAGGGGTATCGCTCCTGCCAGCTTCATCCGTTCCACTACAGGCGCATCCTGGGATGGCATTGCATCAGCCATCGCAGGAACACCCTGGGTCGTGGGAGAGCCGACACAATCAATATTTTCTTTAATGGTGAAAGGTACACCATGCAGCGGACCTAATGCAGGAGAAGCATCGGCCTGGTCAGCCGCATCGAGTGCTGAGTCTGCCAGCACTCGAGTTACGGCATTCACCGCCGGGTTAACGGCCTCTATCCGGTTGAGGTGCGATTCAACAACCTCCCGGCTGGAAACATCTTTCTTGCGGATGAGTTCCGCCAGTTCAGTTGCGCTATGCCGCCACAGTTCATTGGACATTCAATTTGCCATCAGTGAGACCCAATTATCAGGCGCGAAGCTCCGCAATCATCCCAATGCGCTCTTCAGCATCTACAAAATTAAACCCACCGCTAGTGCGGTCAGTAAAATCGCCATATCTTGATTTGATTTCGCCAACGAGACTTGAAGGCTCACCCATCACACCCATAACGTTCAGGATGTCATCAGTAATCATTTCACCCATCTCAGCCCAGCGGCCTTCCTTGGATAGCTTGTTCAGTTCAAACTGCATATCGCCCCAGCCATGCACACCCAGAACATTCTTGTATGCTGGTGTGGAACCGTAAAAAGCAATCCGATTCTTGGCTTCCAGTTTTACTTTCTCGAAAGTTTCTTCGTCCTTTCCTGAAACAATGAACGGGGTATAGGCGATTTCGAAATCTTCACGTGATCGACCAGACTTGGCCAGACCGCGTTCAATCGCTGGTAGCGTCACCTCACGAATGTACTTCTCGTTACTGAATGGATGAATGATTAACCCATCGGCAACTTCACCCGCAACCTCAGTCATGATGGGACCAACGGCCGCCAGGGTCACTTTAGGTGCGCCGTATTCCTTATCTTCCGGTGTGAACGCTGGCGTCATCAGAGTGTGGTTGTAATACTTGCCTTCAAACCTGAGTGGCTCGCCTTCGTACCAGTTTGCCCAGATCGCTCGCATTGCCTGAACCAATTCTTTCATCTGTGGTGCAGGTGCGCCCCATGGCATGCTAAATCGCTTGGTGATATGTGGACGAATCTGGGAACCCAGACCCATCACCATGCGGCCTTTTGAGTATGCGTTCAGGTCGTGTCCAAGATTAGCGAGGATCATCGGGCTTCGTGCGAATGCGACGGCAATCCCGGTGCCTACTTCGATTTTTTCACTATGTTCCGCAGCCAGCAGTAGCGGCATAAAGGGGTCATGATTCATCTCGGCCGTGCCAACACGGTCGAAGCCCTGCGCTTCCATCTTCTTTACGTGATCCGGAATCATGCGCCAGTCCGGCGTTAAGTGTCCATCAATCTTCATTGAGTCGTCCTTATTTTGTGGAGAGTTTTAGTATTAGAGAGTAGTGGTTTTGAAAGATTCGACAGGAAAGATATCACGGATCATCACCTATATACTCTAGTCAGTTGCATTCGTGCAGTGAATCCTGGCTTCGGAATCAGGTTTCTAGCAGCCCGATTTTCTGTGGCTGGAATCGGCATCCGTTGAAGAAGCCGGATCAAGCTCTGCCACGAAGTCCAAGTGCTGCAACAGAGCATACTGGTAGGCCTCAATCAGCGCATTCCAGCTTGCCTTGATCAGGTCCACATTGACGCCAATTGTGCCAAACATCTCGCCCTGGAAGCTGTGTTCTAGATGGACCCGCACCTTTGCTGCGGTCTCTTCAGTGCTATTAACCACCTTAACGCTGAAATCAGTGAGGTGTAGATCTTTGATGACCGGGAATTTCTCGATCAGCGTTTTCTGCAATGCACGATTGAGCGCATCAACAGGACCTATACCTTCTGCAGCGCAAAGCTCGACGTGATCATCTATGCCAATTTTGACACTGGCCTCTATCAGACCATCTGAATCTGAGTGCTCTTCGTTACTCGGTGAGTAAATTCGATAGTAAATCGGGTCAAAGGGTGGATTGTACTTTTCAATATGACGTCGAACGATCAGGTCGAAACTGCCATCGGCATTCTCAAAAGAATAACCGGAATGTTCCTTGTCCTGTATCTCATTAAGGATGTTCTTAACCGCATTACCCTCTTCCAGTTCGGGATAGCGATTGGACAGTTTGGCTTTCAGGTTCGAACCGCCCGCCAGCTCGCTAATCAGAATTTTTCGTGAATTACCGACCAACGCTGGATCTATGTGTTCATAGGTATCCGGGTTTCGTTGTACGGCGCTAACATGGACGCCTCCTTTATGGGCAAAAGCACTGGGGCCAACAAATGGCTGGCCGCTGGGTCCTTTAATCCCTAGATATTCCCAGACTTTCCGAGACAAATTTGTCAGGCCACGTATGCGCCCTTCCGGCAGGCATTCGTATCCGAGTTTCAGCTCAAGGTTGCCCAGAATCGATGTCAGGTCCACGTTGCCACACCGTTCACCAATGCCATTGATCGTCCCGTGCACCTGGACAACACCTTCTTCAATGGCACGCAGGGTATTGGCTACCGCAAGACCACCGTCGTTGTGAACATGGATGCCAAGCTTGATCCCAGGGATCTGTTTTCGCAGTTCCCTGATCGCATTTCCAACCTCGTGGGGCATTACCCCGCCGTTGGTATCACACAGGATCACTCTTTCTGCGCCTCCATCCACAGCCGCTTGAACACACGCCAACGCATAACCTGGGTCGCTCTTAAAACCGTCAAAGAAATGCTCAGCATCGAAGAATACCGGATTGCCGGTTGAGTCCTTCAGGTAGGCCACTGAATTGCAGATCAGCTCAAGATTTCGATCCGGTGAAATTCGTAGCGCCTGGTCAACGTGCAGATCCCAGGCTTTACCAAAGATACAGGTGACGTCAGCCTTTGCCGCAATCAGTTTTTGCAGGAAAAAATCATCCGCAGGCAGCGAATCAGCGCGATGGGTAGAACCAAACGCAACGATCTTAAGATGCTTCAACTCCAGGTCGCGGACCTTTTGAAAATACTCATCATCCTTCGGATTGGAGCCAGGCCAGCCACCTTCAACGAAATCCACACCAACGGCGTCCAAGTCCAGGGTAATGTCCAACTTGTCGCCAAGGGACAGGTTTACCCCCTCGCCCTGGTTACCATCCCGGAGAGTCGTGTCGTAGATCTCGATCTTTTTCCCGGCCATGCTCAGCTCCCCTTAGGCGTAACCCAGCTTCTTCGCCGTAATGTGTATTTCAGCCTTGGCACCTAGCAGATTATCGAGTGGGTCAAAGGTAGATGTAAGAAATGCTTCACGCGTCGATTCTTTCATTTGTATCGGATAAATTGCGTTCGCACAGATGACCTGCATCCCTTCAAGGTCAATGATGATCTCTGACTCAGGATGTTTTTCAACATCGGCGGTAAGCTTGACCCGATTCGCTTCATCCATCACGACACAGGGAATCCCGAGCGTTGTGCAGTTGCCCTGAAAAATCTCGGCAAAGGATCCTGCAATAACTGCTTTCAACCCGAACTTCTGGATCGCCTGTGGCGCATGTTCACGGCTGGAGCCGCAACCAAAGTTATCGTCGGATATCAGGATCTCTGCGCCCTCGTGCTGAGGTGCATCCAGCACATGATCTTTGGATGTGCCGTCTGACTCAAAGCGGACGTCATAGAAAAGTGATGGGCCAAGCTCATCAAAAGTCACGCATTTCAGGTATCGCGCAGGAATAATTCGGTCTGTATCGATGTCGTTTCCTTGAACGTACACACCTTTACCCGCCAATTTGGAAAGACTCATGATGTTTCCTCCGTCAGGTTAAACACTTCGCGTGCGTCGGCGACACTCCCCTCAATAGCCGCAGCCGCGACCATTATCGGGCTCATCAGGATTGTCCTGCCAGTTGAAGATCCCTGCCGCCCTATAAAGTTTCGGTTTGAACTGGAGGCGCAGATTTCATCACCCACCAGCTTATCCGGGTTCATGGCCAGGCACATGGAACAACCGGGCTTACGCCATTCGAATCCGGCGGCTTCAAATAGATCGTGCAGGCCTATCGCCCGGGCTTCTTTGTCGACCTTCTCGGAACCAGGCACTGCTATCGCCCTGACATTACCGGCAACCGTTTTACCTTCGATCACTTTCGCTACTGCCTGGAAATCACTAAGACGACCATTGGTACAACTACCAATGAAGGCAACGTCAATTTTTGTGCCTTTGATCGGCGCACCCGCCTCCAGTTTCATGTAGCTAAGTGCGTCATTAATCAAATTCTTGTCCAGACCTTCCACCTTATCAGGCGAAGGCACGAGCTCTTCAATGGAAATAGCCTGCGCCGGGGTCACGCCCCATGTCACTGTGGGCTTAATGTCTGCAGCACTAATCAGGACTTCGTCGTCATAACTGGCCTCCAAGTCGCTGGCATAGCCACGCCATTTTTCACACGCCTCGTCGAAATCTGCCGGCACCCTTTCACGGCCTTTCAGGAATTCAAACGTGGTTTCATCCGGATTGATGTAACCGCACCGGGCGCCACCCTCAATGCTCATATTACAGACAGTCATTCGCTCTTCCATGGTCATGGCATCGATCACCGACCCGCCATACTCGTAGGCATAACCAACGCCGCCGTTAACCCCCAGAATACGAATGATGTGCAGGATGACGTCCTTTGCCGTCACACCTACCGACAGCTCACCATCGACTTTGATTCGTCTGACTTTCAGCGGATCCATTGCCAACGTCTGACTGGCCAGCACGTCACGAACCTGGCTGGTACCAATCCCGAGCGCGATACACCCAAAAGCACCATGAGTTGCCGTATGGCTATCGCCGCAACAGATGGTCATTCCCGGCTGGGTTAACCCAAGTTCCGGGCCCACCACATGGACAATTCCCTGAGAGCCTGACTCTGGCGCGAAAAATTCAATACCATGCTCACTGCTCGCATCGCTGAGCACCTGAATCATTTTTTCGGCCATATCGTCAGCCAACGGCCTGGATTGGCTATCCGTAGGAATAATGTGATCGACCGTCGCATAGGTCCGTTTGGGATAGGCGACATTGAGCCCCTTGTCCTTCAACATGCCAAAAGCCTGCGGACTGGTCACCTCATGGATCAGGTGCAACGCCATAAACACCTGGTACTGGCCGTTGTCTAGTTGTCTGATGACGTGGTCATCCCATACTTTCTGGAAGAGATTCTTGCCCAATATTTACTCCAAAGGTCGTTTTCGATCAGAAAAAGGCGGCAAGTTTAGCATGAAAAGTGCTGTGCACTATCGCATTTTGGAATGCTTGTGATTCCGGAAACACTATAAAAAATAGACGTTTAGGTGCCTTTCTTGCTTACTAGCTCAACTATTCGGTTGGCAAACTTGGAGTTCGGCAGCACCTCATAGAAGAACTGGCTAGTTCTAGCGCCAGTGACCACTGCGTCGTCCTTCCAGCGACCCACCCTACCTTGGCGAACCACTATATCCCGCTGCTTTCCTGCCACATCGGGATACCGGCCGACATAGAAGCTCTCTTCAACGACACCTGATTTCGCCTTCAGATTGCGAAAATGAACCTCGGACTGCAATTTTTCGAAGGCGGCGCCATCAATAACAATGCCGTTAACGTTATATCGAAGAACTTTCTGTCCCTTCTCACCTTTGACCCCATCATTATCATCTAACAGGTAGGCATCAACATTGAAATTTCCGGAATCGTGGTCTTCCCGTAGCCTCCAGGAACATGATGCGAAGCGATCGGCATCGCCAATAGCGGAAGAAATCATGATCGGGCGATTGTCATCAAACAGGAATAGCGGCCGGTCATTTAAATAACAAATGCCTATACCGATCTCCAGCGTTGGTAAGTCCGTCTGTTTCGAATCGGCATTCTTCGAGGTCACAATATCTATCACTTCCTTCGCCATGCCGCAGGCGCGGGAGACGCTGAACCATTCATCCGGTGCATTGTTGTATTCATAAACGCCAAGAATGACAGCATCCCCCTCAATGAATACTTTGACGGCACCGTAAGCGGCCAACCGCTCGGTGATCGGATCGAAAAAACGAAGTGAAAAATAGGATGCAGGGTTAAGCCCACGTTTTGTCAGCTCTGCGGTGACCTTTGTTGACCCTCTCACATCTGCTTTGAGAATCGTGTGATGGATAACTTCGGGCTCCTCGTCCGAACCAATATTTTTGACTTCCGCACTGCTAAGCAGACGGTAAAGATTACCACCGGCCTTAGCTAACTGGATTTTCTGGGGTTCCGTTATCACTGATAGCCGGTTAAACATTCGATGCGCAAACCGGTAGTACTTTAGGTGCAGCCGGTATCGACAATAGTCGGTCAGCAATCTGACCGTCAGGCCATCTTCAGATTTCCGCATCATCCTGTCGAACTCCGCTTTGCATTCCTCAAGCTTCGCCTGAAGTGCCAGGCCACCTTCTGAGGTGCCAGCAACAAGATCATGGACCTGTTCTGATTCGACACCAGACACAAATCCAAGAATATCCTCAAGCTCGATCAGATCAAGATCTGCCTGTGTCACTTTATCACGCAGTGCGTAGCTCACCAGCAAACGCCGAACCGCTTTGTTGTCGCCTACCGCTTTGCGTAAACCCTGGGCGATTTTATGAAGTTTCTTGATGTCACCTTTTAGCCCCCAACCAGCGGAGAACCCCAGGCCTTCCTGGCTAAGGTGGCGTTCGTGAACTTTCTCGTCAAACAGCAACCGGGCATTATCGGGATATTCCAGCCAGCTCAAACTTTCCTCGACGATTTCTTTCTGGTCTTCTGATGGCCCAAGCACGGCTTGCACCGCAAACAGCCCGCCCAGTTCGTCATAAACCTCTGACTGGACAGATCTGAGCTTTGCATCATTACGCAGTGGTGCGAATACCTGGCTTGCAAACGCTTTCCTGAACCCCGCTTCCAGAGCATCGTTCAATTTCTCAAACTCAGCGCCATTGCCTGGCCAAATCGCGTAATAGTCCAGCAAGAGCAAGGGTTCTTTGGGCGTCCTTGCGTACAGCAGGGGATTACAGAGGACGCTAGCAGCTTCCATAAAATCGCCAACAACCTGTTCTCGTAACGGCTTTAACTGATTGTTTTCTTCACGCCTGAACTGCCTTAAGAACAACCGGACGATTCGAAACTGGAACTCGTTAGCGTGCTTCCTGAACCAGATCCTTTTCCCCTGGGTTACCAGCAGCGACCTTGAACCTGAATATTTCTGTTGGCCTAAAGTCTCTTCAAGCTTCTCGCCGTAGGCAGCCAGAGCACCATGGACTTCCTGGATTACAAACTTCACGATACCAAACTGCAGGATGCTAACTTGCTCTGGCTTAAGGTCCGTCTTGCATCGATGCAACGTCACCTTCATCAGATCGGTATAGGTCTCCCTGACTTCCTGCATTATTTCAGCATTGCCCGAAATCATCGGCTTACCGGCGATCAACAGTTTCATGTTTTGTTCTACGGCTTCCCTGACCAGCCGTGTAAACGCTGGAGAAATCTCTACATCCACATGATAGTTATCGATACCCCTATCGACCACAGAGCAATCCAGGCTGATATCCGGCGGATTCACAATCTGTGAAACGATATCTTCAATGGACGTGACTGCAGTCGGCACGATTAATCCCCTTCGGTTATCAACTACCATTTATACGCACAACCTGACGCTGGCGACCCCAGGTTCCGGGTAACTCTTCAAAAACCCCTGCTATCCAGGTGCCGCATCTTTTACAGCACGACTGGCCGTCGAGTGCCCATTCACCGAGTTGATACCAATCCCGTTCAATCAATCTGGTCGCACAATTGGGACAATAAGTTGAACCACCTGGACTATCATGGACATTGCCTGTGTAAACGTAATGCAACCCGGCCGAAATCGCAATGTCACGGGCCCTTGAGAGCGTCTCAACAGAAGTATTGGGATGACTAAGCATCCTGTAATCAGGATGGAACGCTGAAAAGTGAAGCGGCACGTTAGCACCAAGGTTTTCGACGATCCACTGCGTCATCGCTTCCAGCTCGCCACTGGAGTCATTTTCACCCGGAATCAGCAGGGTTGTGACCTCTAGCCAAACACTGGTTTCATGTTTTAGGTACTTCAGTGTTTCCAGCACCGGCGTCAGGTGTCCGCCGCAGATTTTGTGATAAAAACCTTCATTGAATGCTTTTAAATCGACATTGGCGGCATCCATATGCTCGAAGAATTTCGCTCGTGGCTCCGGGCAAACATAACCCGCTGTCACAGCCACTGATTTGATCTGCTTCTCGCGGGCGGCAAGCGCCGCATCAACCGCATACTCCAGGAAAATCACAGGATCATTATAGGTGAAAGCGATACTCTTACAGCCCGTTTTCTCGGCCACCTCTGCCAGTTTCCTGGGTGAGGCTTCATCGGCCAACTTGTCCATCTCACGAGACTTGCTCATGTCCCAGTTTTGGCAAAACTTGCACGCAAGATTGCAGCCGGCGGTGCCAAAAGACAGTACCGGAGTGCCTGGCAGGAAATGATTCAGGGGCTTCTTTTCGATCGGATCGATACAAAAACCACTCGATCGACCATAAGTGGTCAGGACAATCTGGTCATTCTCGCAGGCCCGGACAAAACAAAGCCCCTGCTGGCCATTCCTGAGTTTGCAAAACCGCGGGCAAACCTCACACTGGACCCTGCCATCATCCAGCTTGCGCCAGTACTGCGTCGCCTTTTTGCCGTGATTGTCAGGTTTAGGCTTTTCCGTCCCATCCCAGGTAGTTATTTGAGACAATTGATACCATCCATCGTGGCTGCTGATGACAATTGGTTTCATCCGCTATTGAAATTACAATACCCATAACAGGTCCAGGCATACCCTATGACAACTGTTCGTGAACCAGCCGTTGCTGGCACATTCTACCCGAATGACGCCACAACGCTCAGCGCTCTGATCAGCACCTATTTAGAGGGCGACGCGGGGCTGGAGTGCCCTAAAGCCATCATCGCACCGCATGCCGGATATATTTATTCGGGCGCTATTGCAGGTGAGGTTTACAGAAAACTGGAAAGCGCTCACGACAAGATCAAACGCGTCGTGTTACTGGGCCCATCACACCGAGTTGCCTTCAAGGGCATGGCCGTCCCTTTGAGCACCCGTTTTCGAACACCTCTAGGTGATATCCCCATCGACAGTGAATGCATCCAACAAATTGTTGGCGGCGCTTCTGTTAGATTCCTTGACGAAGCCCACCGCGAAGAGCACAGCCTGGAGGTTCACCTACCATTCCTGCAACACGTACTGGATGACTTTACACTGGTACCCATCGTGGTCGGTGATGCCAGCAAAGAAGCCGTGACCACGGTGCTGGAAAAGCTCTGGGGCGGTGATGAAACTCTCATCGTGATAAGCAGTGACCTGAGCCACTTTGAAGCCTATGACACGGCGAACTCGATAGACGCAAACACGAGTAGAAAGATCATGGCGCTGGACGCGACACTGAAGGGTGATGAAGCCTGCGGCTGCAGACCGGTAAATGGACTGCTGCACTACATAAAGACGCACCATATAAAGACAAACCGCCTGACTATAGAGACTGTCAACGTCAAAAATTCAGGCGACACAGCGGGCAACAAAGGTCGTGTCGTCGGCTACGGAGCCTGGCACGTGACAGAAGAATCAAAACAGAACATCGACACATGGAAGCTAGCAGATAAACAAACGCTGCTTCAGCTAGCGAGGGAAGCCATCCGCAACCCACTGGAGGGTGGAAAAAACTTCAATACTGACCTGAACCTATTCCCAGAAAGATTAAAGAAACAACGAGCCACATTTGTCACTTTGAACATGGCTGGAAAGCTACGTGGATGTATCGGATCACTGCAAGCACACCGTCCTCTAGTGCTTGACGTTGCCAAAAATGCCCAGGCCGCAGCCTTTCAGGACCCCAGGTTCAGCAGTCTCAGCCATGAAGAGTACCAACAGATAGACATCCATATTTCAATCCTGAGCCAACCGCGACGCTTACCTGCTTCATCGCTAGAGGATCTTGTGGGCAAATTACGGCCGGGCGTCGATGGCCTGATTATCAAGGAGGGATCACGTCAGGCCACTTACCTGCCTTCCGTGTGGCAACAGATCAATGATCCCGGAGAATTCATCACCGAGCTAAGAGCAAAAGCCGGGCTCGACCCACAAGCCTGGCAGAACACAGAAGTTCTCACCTATACCACTGAAGAATTCTATTGAACCTGACAACACCAATCCCGCATTCCTTCGAGACAGAACGCTTTCTGATACGCCGTTACGAAACCAGCGATGAAGAAGTGTTGTACCAGGCCGCCCGGGAATCCATCGCACAGGTCTTCGAATTCCTTCCCTGGTGTCATCCGGACTATCAAAAGCGGGATGCCACAGACTGGCTGGAAACCATCGCACCTAACTGGAAAGACGGCTCTGCCTATAGCTTCGGTATCTTCAGCAAGGATGGGACCGAGTTTCATGGCGGTTGCGGCGTCAACCAGATCGATGGACACCCGATCGCAAACCTTGGCTACTGGATAAAAACGTCTAGCGCAGGCAAAGGTATCGCCACAGAAGCCACAATCGGCCTAGCCCGTTTCTGCACCGGAAAAATGGGTCTGCAAAGAATAGAAATCGTCATGTCCATCCAAAACCGCGCCAGCAAGGCAGTCGCTGAAGCCTCCGGCGCCCAATTCGAAGGCCGCGCAAGAAACCGCCTGCTGCTCCACGGCAAACGCCACGACGCCCTCATCTACTCAATCACCCCGGCAGATCTTAAATAAAACCTACCCTAAACTTAAAAAATCCAAAGACCCAACCTCAACGTACAAACGACGAATGGCGTTGTTCCAGAGCTTTTTGCTAGAATGCTGCCGTTAGCCCCACCACCAATTCCAAAAGGACAGGTCACCCATGAGTAATGTAGAACCCACACAAGCAGACATGCAGGCAGTCCTCGACCGCCAGAAGAAGGCATACCTCTCGGAGGGAGCTGTTTCTGCAGAAACCAGAATCGACCGAATCGACCGTGCTATCGACATACTGAAGACCCACGGAACAAAACTAAGTGAGGCAATGGCCGCAGACTTCGGCCACCGCTCCATAGACCAATCCAAGATGACCGACATCGATGGCTCCATTGGCCCGCTCGAATCATCCAAGAAGCAGCTTCGAAAATGGATGCGCCCTGAAAAGAGAAAAACCATGTTCCCACTTGGTCTTTTTGGCGGACGCTCACGAATCGAATACCAGCCGTTAGGCGTAGTCGGCTGCATCAGCCCGTGGAACTTTCCCGTACAGCTGACCTTCGCGCCGCTCGCCGGCGTTTTCGCGGCAGGTAACCGCACCATGATCAAACCGTCTGAGTTTACAGTTCAGACCTCTGAACTGATGAAGGAATTGTTCGCAGCAGCTTTTGACGAAGAAGAAGTCGCAGTCTTCACCGGCGGCCCTGATGTTGGCGGCGCCTTCTCAAGATTACCTTTTGATCATCTTTTGTTCACCGGCGCAACTTCGATTGCCAAACACGTCATGAGAGCTGCAGCCGAAAACCTGGTTCCAGTCACTCTGGAGTTGGGTGGCAAGTCTCCGGTCATCATCGGCAAATCGGCCAACCTGGAACTGGCGGCTACAAATATCATGGCAGGTAAGACCATGAATGCTGGTCAGATATGCCTTGCCCCAGACTACGTCATCCTGCCTGAAGAAAGCCGAGATGAATTCGTGAAACATGCAACGAACTCCGTTGCCAAAATGTTTCCTAACATCAAGGACAACCCCGATTACACCAGCATAGTGAACGAACGTCATTTTGACCGCCTGAATAGCTACCTGGACGACGCCAAAGAAAAAGGTGCCAACGTGGTTGAAATTAACCCTGCCGACGAGGACTTCTCGCAGCAGGAACACCATCGCATACCACCGACGCTCATCTTGGACCCAACGGACGATATGAAGGTCATGCAAGATGAAATTTTCGGCCCTATTCTTCCAATCAAACAATACAAGAATGTCGAAGAAACACTGGACTATGTGAACAGTAAGGATCGTCCCTTAGGGCTTTACTACTTTGGTCAGGACAGCGCTGAGGAACGTGAGGTTCTGACCCGCACGACTTCTGGCGGTGTTACCGTCAACGATGTGATCATGCACATTGCACAGGAAGACCTGCCATTCGGTGGGGTCGGCCCTAGCGGCATGGGCTCGTATCACGGTTACGATGGCTTCAAAAACTTCAGCCATGCGAAAGCCATCTACAGCCAGTCCAACACGGTTTCAAAACTCGCCGCTGCGATGCGACCGCCGTACAAGAAGGCTTCTTAAGCGCCTTAATACCAGTGGCCAATCCTGGCCACTGGTCGTTTCGACAAGACCCCCAAATTTACCGAACTTCAGATGGCCCTTTCAGTGAATGGCTGTAGCGTGGATCATAGGTCGGGTGCCGCTTATTAAGCCACATTTCTCTGTCGCCTTTCGCTCAAGGAGCATAGTTTTACTGAATAAGAAGACTGGCAGAGGTAGGCCGTATCTCTAACTCACCCGAACACAGGTGATTCCAGTACCGAAGAGTACCGAAGAGTATCGAGGAGATGACCAACGAGGCTACCGTACATCTCACCAACTCCGTCCTAAGCTCCGAGTGAACCAATCAACATAATCAGTTGCCAGCTTTCGGTTGCACCTCTAAGATTTATATCTAAATCATCTAAATCACCTAAATCACCTAAATCACCTAAATCAGGTCAGATTGCGAAATGGTTTCAAAAGCACCGTCTACTAATATAGATGCTGAAATGGATATTGACCACCTGCAGGATGCTGAACTCTTGTCTGGAATATTTCCCCCGGCATTTCAGCGTCGTTGCATATATTTTATTTCAAGCTTTGCATTTATAGCCTTGCTTCTTGGTTTTGCGTATTCAAGCGCGAATACCGGAATCAAACTGTGGGAGGGCATAGCCTTCTTATTCGGCGCAATTTTATTTTTCGTCTCAGCGCTGATTGCCCGGTCTGGTGGGTCCGTTCAAGTCGCCGCGAGCTTGCTGGTAACAGCGGCTATGGCTGTCACTCTAGTCCCGGCCTACTACGGATCCGGTATATTTTCTGCATTTTGTATCTGGTTTCTACTACTTCCCATGATGGGAGGACTATTACTTGGCCCAAGGATTGCTCTTCTTGCCGGTGTCCTGGGGGTTATTTCTTTAGCGGGGCTGGCATATGAAGGTGGTTATCCGCCTTCATCAACGGCGCCATTGGCTGCGCAGCAGGATGTGTTGATGCACACATTCAATTTGATACTGGGGGTGGTATTTTGCTCGGGAATAGCCATCCTCATAGTTACTTTGATGCATCGATCTTCCTTGAAGCTAATTCTATCTCGAGATATTGCCATTGAAAAAACTAAAGAACTTTCCAGCGCACTGCAAGCCCTTGAGTCAGCAAAGAAAACAACGATTGCGGTGATCGACAGCTCGTTTGACGCTATTGCACTGCTGGATAACGAGGGACGTATTCAAGAGTGGAATTTGCGAGCGAGCAAGATGTTTGGCTTAAGCCATGAGGAAGCCATGAATGAGCCGATGCCGCGGTTTCTGTTAAATGAACAACACGCAGAACGCTTTTATGCAGAGGGAGTATTTGACCCAGCACCCCTCAGCGATGAACTGATTGAATTGACCGGGCACTCGAAAGCGAAAGACAGGATTGATCTAGAAGGCTTCATTACAGCTCTAAAAATCGACCAGATTGAACAGTGGGTGGTTTTCCTGCGCGATGTTACCCTAAG
>JABJED010000009.1 GCA_018665025.1 Gammaproteobacteria bacterium | reverse complement strand
CTGTTTTGCGGTTGTCGCCATATGCCTGTCGCGCGCTTCAATGGCGCTGGAGCCAATCGCATTGTGAAAATCGAGCGCCGCATCGATTGATTTGGCTGCTGCATAGTTGGATGACCCATGGGTCTCATACCGCTGCGCCGTAGTGCCACGTTTAGCATCATCAATGGCGCCGTACATATTCTTGCCTTGCACCGGACCTGAATAGATGGACGGCCAGATCTGCTCCTGCAGGTCCTGCCTCACGTAGAAGAAACCGGTTAATTGGCCTGCCAGCATCCACTTGTGACAGGCACCTGCATACATGTCACAGCCAAGGTCAGCGATGTTCATATTAAACATGCCAGGTGGATGCGCGCCATCAACCAACGTCAAAATCCCTTTGCTTCTGGCAAGTTCACAAATCTCTTTCACCGGCAGCACGCAACCGTCGGTGTAGTTGATGTGGCAAAAGCTGATTAGTTTTGTTCGCGGCGTAATGGCAGCGTCGAAAGCTTTGATAATATCGTCTGGACTTTTTGGTGGGTGAAACTTTTTATCTGACAAATCGACCACCACAGCTTTGGTTCCCTGCCGCGCACAACGCAGATTGACAGGCTGTCCGCCGCTTGAATGATCATGGTTAGTGAATATTATTTCATCACCGGGATTCAGGTCGGGCCCATTGGTGCCGATTGCCATCCCTTCAGTGGTGTTGTTGGTTATGGCTAGTTCATCGGCACTACAACCGAGGAAAGTTGCAAGCTTTTCGCGCAACCCATCCTTGAATTCAGCATTGTGCACGTATTTGGCATAACTGAGGCGGTCTTCATTGGATTGTCGAATGGCATCCAACTGAGCTTGATACACACTGCGCGGTGAGGGCCCCCGGGTACCTGTGTTCATATAGGTAAGGCCAGGTTTCAGCAGAAACTGATCAGCCACCCAGCCCCAGTAGGCGCTATCTCCCGCGTCAATAGGCGCTTGATTGGCGAGTACCCGTGGCAGCAAGGAACCTGCCGTCAGCGCTGCAACACTGCGTTGGAAAAAGCTTCGACGCGACAGCTTGCCCAGATCCTCCACATGATCATCTGCCTGAAGTAACGTTGTTAAATCCTGCATTGAACTCCCGACAAATTCTGCAATTATGATATCTTATGCCTCCTCTATCCCGGCTTCAAACCAAGGCACTGCGCTCATCACATGAAATACGCCTGTTTCCTAGTGAACTTGCTCCTGCTGATGGGCACCAGCCTGGCTGCATTGGCAGCCCCTTCTGCTGCACCTGTCGCTAGCGCCGCCCCTTTAGAACAAGCGCCATCGATGGATGGTGACGTGCTGAACGATGCCGCGTGGCGCAAGGTACAAGCTATTACCGGGTTTTGGCAGATACAGCCTAACGATGGACAAGCAGCCTCGCAGCGCACTGAGGTGTTTATCGGTTACACCGAACAGATGCTGTATGTGGGTGTCATTTGCTATGACAAAGATCCGAGCCAGATCATCGTCACGGACAGCCGTCGCGATTCATCGCTGGATGAAACCGACAGTTTTCAATTTATCCTTGACGGCTTTAATGATCGTCAGAATGGATTGATCTTCGGCACTAATCCCGCAGGACTCGAATACGACGCCCAGGTGACCAAGGAAGGTACCAGCAGTTTTGGATTCGGCGGTGGCGAGTTCAATCTCAACTGGGATACCTCGTGGCAGGTGGAGACATCCATTACTGCAGAGGGCTGGCAGGCAGAGTTTGCGATTCCCTTTAAGTCGCTGCGCTATGGCGGGGGCAAAGATCAAACCTGGGGCATCAACTTTCAGCGCAATATCCGGCGCAACAATGAAATATCATTCTGGGCACCGCTCGGCAGGCAGTACAACATCAATCGCGTGTCCGATGCCGGCACCATCACGGACCTGCAACCACCCCACCAGAAAAGCCTGAAGTTAACGCCTTACGGTGTCGCGAAAAGAAATGAAGGCAACACGATTGCGAACGGAACAGACTACGAAACGGGTTTCGACCTCAAGTATTCACTGACACCCAGCCTGACGTTGGATGTCACGTACAACACAGACTTTGCGCAGGTGGAGTCTGATCAGTTTCAGGTAAACCTTGACCGATTCAGCCTGTTCCTTCCTGAGCAGCGTCCCTTCTTTCTTGAGAACGCAGGTCAGTTCTCAGTTGGCATCTCTCGGCAGGCGGAACTCTTTTTTAGCAGACGCATTGGCATTGGTCCAAACGGCGCGCAGCTGCCCATTGATGGTGGCGTGCGCCTCACCGGAAAAGTCGGTGCGAAAACCAATGTCGGCTTGCTGCATATGAGATCTGAAGCCGTGCGGGGCATAGCCCCTGAGAATGACTACTCCGTTGCACGCGTGAGTTATGAGTTGGGTAACCGGTCGTCTATCGGCGGCATCATAGTTAATCGCCAGGGTGATGGATCCATTGTTGGTGACAAAGACGATGACTACAACCGGACCTACGGGATTGACGGCCAGTGGGGCATCGGCGAATCTGCACTCTTGTCCGGGTTTGTCGCTCGCACTGATACCCCTGGCCTGTCGGGTCGGGACCACGCGTTTCGGGTGCGCAGTGACTACAACACCGATACCTGGTCAACCCAGGCTTCCTACTCCCAGGTCGGCGAGAATTTTAATCCCGAGGTAGGCTTTGTCTCGCGTACCGGCTACAAACAGCTTGCCTTATTCGCCCTAAAAAGAATCAGACCGGATGATCTTTGGGGACTGCACGAACTACGACCACATGTTGCCTATCGCGGCTTCTGGAATTTTGACGGTCTGTGGGAAACCGGTTTTCTGCATGTGGACAACCACTGGGAATGGGAAAGCGGTTTTGAGATCCACTCCGGCATGAACTTCCTGCATGAAAGTGTGGATACACCATTTGAGGTCGTCTCTGGTGTTACCGTGCCGGCGGGCAACTACAATGATCACGAGGTTGCGCTGGTGCTGCAGACCGATCAAAGCGCACCGCTCAACTTCAGAATTGACGGCAAGTTCGGCGGTCTCTTCGGCGGTGATCGAACCCAGCTGATCCCAACCGTTGGCTATCGCATTGGTGAGAGGTTCACCAGTGAGCTGTCATGGATCCACAACGATGTGGATCTGCATGAGGCCGGTGACTTTCGCGTGGGTGTCGGCAGGTTGCGGCTTACCTATTCGTTCTCGCCGAAAATCTCCCTGCAGGC
Organism: Gammaproteobacteria bacterium; assembly: GCA_018665025.1. Lineage (GTDB taxonomy): Bacteria > Pseudomonadota > Gammaproteobacteria > Pseudomonadales > Azotimanducaceae > UBA9659. Next base: position 3,551 of record JABJED010000009.1, on the reverse strand, counting down.
CCTGGTACAGTACAACGAACGCGATGACCTGCTGTCGACCAATCTGCGGTTTGCATGGTTAACGTCTGCTGATACTGGTCTGTATGTGGTTTACAACGAAGTGGATAACGATGGATTGGGGATCGACCGTAAGGAGTTCATTATCAAGTTCAGCCATATACTGGACCTGATGTAATTGGCACCAGGCCAGCGCTACTATCATTACCGATGGTAACCGGCTGAAAAAGTATTGTGTTAAGGAACCCCTCAACTGAAATATCGTTCTTAATCCCTTCGACAATGAGTAGGGAGCCAAAGAAACCCCTTCTTAATGAGTGTCACTTAAGACACTAACAATCCTATGTCTCGGCCAGTTCGGTATTCCGTTTAATCATTTTTCGCTGTTCCAGTAGTTGCGAACCTAACATTACCCTCGCTGTTATCAGCCCTTAACGGATGAATCTCTTGGTATTCTGGTGAGTCATACCAGCCTTGTAGAGCTTCCATATCCGGGAATTTCAATACTACTGACAGATGCTCAGCATCACCCTCAACAGCAACTGAATTCATATCGACAAGGACGTACTCCCCTCCGTGATCGCGTATCGTCTGAGTTACAAGATCTCGATACTTTTCGAATCCTTCTGCATTAGTGACTTTAAAGTTTCCTATAAGATAAGCAGCCATGTAGCCTCCTTTTTCTTTACCTAATTGTTAGTCACCTTAAATCTTACAGACTAATTCGCCCTTTCGTCATAAAGTTTTGCAAGGAAATGATAGGCAAAGGTGTCTACAGGTGCCTCTTAAAACACCGTCGTGCCGATTACAGTCAATCCTATTAAGATGAGTGTCGCGCCCAACGCCCGGTCGATGATGACGCTTGCCCTACGTAATCGTGCCAGTACCCGCGGACGTGAAACAATCATGACGACGACGGAATACCACAGCGCGTCCAGCGTCCCCACCGTTGCCACCATGGTCCAGCGCTGTCGCCAATCGGTGTCCACCGACAGGAACTGGCTGAATAAGGCCAGCATGAATACCGCCAGTTTCGGGTTCAAAAATGCGACCAGGAAGCCGTCCAGCATGGCGCTGCTGCGGCCTCCGGCATTTTCACTGTCATGTGACTCCAGGTAGCCGCTCTCCACCCTCAGGGACTTTATGCCGAGGTAGATCAGGTAGGCCGCCCCGGCCAGTTGCAGGCTGGAAAAAAACAGCGGAGAGCCGGTAAGCAGCGCAGCCAGGCCAGCGACGGTAATAAGGCCGTACAGGCCCACACCAACCCCGTGGCTCAATGCGGTCGCGTAGCCTGAGTGCTGGCCATCTCGCAGGGTGTGTGACAGCACCACTGCCAGGCTGGGCCCGGGGGACATGGCGCCCAACAGGCATACCGTTGCCAGTGGTAGCCATTCGATCAACGACATCATAAATACCTGTATTGGGAGGCAGTAGCATAGCAGGCCGCGGCTAGATGAGATCTCAGCTGGTTCCGGTTGACCGACTTCCTGACGACACGTTGGAACCTGCCCTATTCTGGATGATCAACAACCAGTGCAAGCCAAATAGATATTGATCACATCATTCCGTTCAAGCGGGCGCATGGTCATGGTGGTGAGTTATCAATACAGAACCATGCACCGAACCTCGATGCTCCATCGGTCGGGCGCATCTTTAGGCGTTTGTGCATCATAAAATGCACTATGAAAACTGAACGTACAAGGACCGTCAGCCATCTGGTCAGCTTTCGCGCCCCCACTCTGTGCCAGCAATCCCGCAGAATCCCACTGTTTGATCAGCAATACTTCGCTGCGCGTCATGGCCGGGTAGCAATAGAACAAATGCCGCTCATCGTACTTCGCCCAATAGTTCTCACCTACCCGGTCAGGCATGTGAATCTCGAATACAACAAGGTCTTCAGGCTGGACGCTCTGCCCGTCGCACAAAGCCAGTGGATGGGTTGCAACCGGTTCAGGTTCAATGTTACGCCACACATTGATGATTGCGAATCGACCATTGTCGTTGAGAGCCGGGTTTGCCGCATCTTCGGGAATCAACCCATGGCCCTCTGGTGTGACTTGTCTGAGCGTGTCATTAACACTAGATGCCTGCGTTAATTGCGTGAGCCGATCCCGCGCGGAACGTAACGTGTAGTCGCCGTGAACAATATGTGCCGGGCCCTGGACGTCTTGCCCGCCTTTGACCTTACGTTTATCAGCCAACCCACCGGCCGAACGGATGTTATGATCGAAAGCCCATACTTTCCCACCTGTTGCCTCCGCGACAATTTCCTCGCAATCTCGATAGTAACTGGTTATGACTTCTTCATGATCCAAAAAATCGTAGCTTGGCACGGGCTTTTGAAGCAACTCAAAACCATTTCGCGTCAAACTCATAGTATCTTCCGGCGACAGTTGCCGCGCATCTTTTACCACGATCTCGTGAGACTCGGTTTCTACGCCTTCGCTATCTACAAAGTTACCTCGATCGTCGCGGGTCATGCGCACACGATCATTTCGGTAGAGAGAAGATTCTGTCTCTGGCGTTAGAAAATGAAATTCACCAGTGAAATTGACATTGGCATTAGCGATAGTTTTCTCCTAAAAGAGGTTTATCTAGACAACAGAACAGTCGATCGCCCACGGCTAAGACAATCAAATGTTAGCACTCGTCCTTATGATACCTCTCGTTCCAGTGACATCGGATCGTTTCCGAACCACTCCTCGCTCATACGCTGGATATAAGCCGACAAGTTGTCGTGTTCTTGCGCTGCATCCTTAAGCTGCGAGGTGTACGGGCCATTCAGGATCTGCCACAAGAAAGCGTATGTCGTAGCATCAACAGAGGTCGGCCGATCTCCAAGAATATAAGGGTGCTCGCCCAAAAATACTGAGAGGGCTTCCAGGTCCTCCCTACCACGTTTGTCGAGCTCGTCTTCAGTAAAAGCCCCGACACCATGCTCAATACATTTGCGCTGACTATCATCCCGTGCTTCTTCATAACTAGCCTGATCGAATTCTTTCAGCATCCCCGGAGTGTCCCAATATGGATTCTCGGGCGCCCACCATCGCTCGCGCGCCATGATCCACCAAATATGCTCTTCGATCATGCGCTTGATTACGTGGCCCTTAGCTCGCTCACTGCTACTAAGTGCCTCATCCAGAGGGTCACCGAAATGTTCTTTTAGGTAATCGACAATGATGCTGGAATCAGCGATCTGAGCGCCGTCGTGCTCTATGTAGGGAAGTTTGCCTTTGGGAGCGGTATCAGCGAAGCCTATGCCAAGACTCCTGGTTTCAAATTCGATACCCGCCATACGCAGGTAAGTCTCAATTTTTAGTACAAACTGGCTGATGCACCCAAATTTATCCCAGGCCGGACCAAACCGGAACAATGTAATCACAGTCTCCCTCCGAATGATGTCTTCTGCGAAGACCAGTCTAGCTCAATCTGTGAGAGTGCGTCGATTCAATTCGGGGTAAGGCGAGTAGAAGGACATCCAGCATCACAAGTGTAGGTAAAAGGAAAGCAGCACGATTGTAAGAAAGTTGGATTTCATTATCCCGGTTATCGCT
>JABJED010000060.1 GCA_018665025.1 Gammaproteobacteria bacterium | reverse complement strand
TGCTGTTCAATAGGACGGTCCAGGCGCGCCTTGAAGCGAAACAACTTGCGCCTGGATTCATGTAACCGCGCGCCACTGCCATCTGAAAGCGCCGCTTTTAAATGCGGCTCCAGGATCAGATCTGCCGCGAGAGCCTCGTCTATCATCCATCCAAGTGCGGTATCAGCAACTGACTTGCCGTCCTTATCTGGCGGATATGAACCACCAATATCAGCATGCGCCCCACAGAACCAAACCTGCTTCAGATTGACGCCTGCTCTTGGGAGCCAGATGGTCGGATTAAAGTCCACGCGTTTTTCATCAATAGCCAACCCATGTCGGGCAAACTTCACATTTCCACCCATTTTTGTATCGTAAAACTCATCGTTGCCATCGAGTAAACCCATCAGGCTAATGGGGATGCCCAGCGCGCCTACTGTATCCCATACCCCAACAAAGTGAACATTTCTGGATGGATGGCAGTGAAAATGTCGAAAGTCTTTCGCGTTTTCACCCTCGGGATGGTTCTTGGCTGCGGGGCTCTTATAAATTCCCCAGGCCCGACTAATCAGGTTAGCGTCGTTGCGTTTTACGATACCGCAATTGTTCAGCAGGCCACATAATGCCCGGACGGTGTAAGCACCGCGGCTAAAGCCAAACAGGTAAATTCGATCACCGGGCGCGTAGTTTTGGACTATGTACCGGTATCCGTCGAGAATATTCTTGTGAATGCCTCGGCCGGTGGTACCGGCGATGATACCGCTGTGATACGAGCCAAGGCCCCAGTCATAAAATACATGCTGTTTCTTTTTACCCTTGCCGGGTGCTATCGACCTTGCGAGCTTAAGGACATTGCTCGGAAAATTTTTTTCGATGTCATCCTCGGGCCGGTTCCAGGTTCCATCTGCACATATGACAATATTTGCCATCCTCGCTGCCCCCTACGTTGTCGGTGATTGACCTTATGTTAAAACGTATAACCTTCCAGGAATAGCAAGTGAGACAGACGGCGTTATGCCTAACTCCAGTGGCTTTCAAGCTGCCAGATAGATGACGTGACATGTATCAGAACCACTGCCAGAGCGATGCCTGATGCTGCAAACACCAGAGCACCTTCAGCGTGAAAAATCTCTACAAGATAACCATTCAGCAGCGATCCGAACAGGCCAGCACCCATAAAAGAAAGCGAAAAGAACGCCATGATACGGGCTCGTTGTTCTGCCGGAGCCTGTTCCTGCATGATGCTGCGAGACATGATCATGACAAACCCACCACTTGCCCCCCAGAGGAACACGATGAAGATGAGTTCGGCAAAACTTCGCGCAAAGGCAGCACAACCGAGCAGAAAGCCAGCTACTGCCAGTGACACTAGTAGGGCGCGTCCTGGCCTTTTAACCCCGCCTATCCTCAATAGCGTCATAGAACTGAGGAACAAGCCCACTGCATTGGCGATATTCATCCATGCGAGCTCTGACGAGGTACCTTCATGGTTTTGCCGAATAAGCAGCGGTAGGGTCACAATGTATGAGCCCATCAGAAACAATCCCATGGCAAGGTTCTGTAAAGTCACGGTGAGCAGTGCGGGGGTCGACCTGACAGTGGTGAATCCCTCAATGATTGAGTCGACAATATGTCGGGTGAACCCGATATCCAAACGACTGGTCGACTCGTCTACCTGTAGGACGGCAAACGCGATAACGCCAAGCGTCAGGATGATGCTTTGGGTGCAGAGTACTGTCGTAGCGCCAAGTTGATCAGCCTTGGCTGCGACCATGAAACCCAGTATTTGGATACCAAACTGAATCATGCTGACCTTGATCACCAGTTTCTGCACTTTACCTTCAGCAAGTTTGGCCAGGAGTCCATCCCGTGCCGGTGTTACCAGTGCCTGCGCAGTTCCCATCCAGAGTGCAAACAGGATAACTGTCTGAAAGCTAAGATGACCTGAAACTATAATGAGTGTTAATCCTATTGGCCCGAGCGCCGCGGCAGATTGGCCTACGATGGCAATTAATCGGCCACCATACCGGTCAGCAAGGCTGCCACCGATCAGGATAAAAATAAGTGAAGGCAGAAGCAGGGCCATCTGGGCGACGCCAACCCGGGTCGGTGATTCATTGAGTTGAATCGTAATCAGCCAGGCGAACACGACCATCTGGATAGCAAAGGCGAGGTACCAGGTGCTGTTGGCTAAAAGATAAAGGTTGAGTCCGTTCGGTCTAAACACTGCTTTTCCAGATGAGGAACGCGCGTAATAAGGTTGTGAAGAAACTGGCGCGAGACTATTGAATATGTCGCGAGCTGAAGGTGCTCGCAAGTGTATTCTCGTTGTTGATACTTGGTGATGTCGCCGTTCGAAATAGTGTAATGTGATGAAATGACAGAACCAATGCAACGCTTATCCCGCTTCAAGCTGTTCTGTTACGGCGTCACGGATATGCCACTGCATTTTGCGTTAACGCCGGTTCTGATTTTCGTTCCCAATTATTACACATCTGAAATGGGCATTAGCCTGATCCTGGTTGGAAATATGTTGTTGCTTGCCCGGGTCATGGATGTTTTTACAGATCCACTAGTCGGTTATTGGAGTGATCGAACCCGGTCTCGATGGGGAAGGCGAAGGCCGTGGATTGTAGTGGGGATGCCAATCCTTACGTTGAGCTTTTACTTTCTTTTTTTACCGTCGGGCAAGGTGGGCGCGGGTTATTTGTTCGCGTGCATTATGGGTCTGTATTTAGCGTTAACAATGATCTTGATTCCTTATTACTCGTGGGCGGCGGAGCTGTCAGACGATTATAGTGAAAGATCGCGAATAACCGGCTGGAGGTCTGCGATAGGTATCGTGGGTAACATCGCCGCGCAGGGAGTCCCGATTTTGTTTCTGGTGCTGTTTAATTATGGTGGGGACGAAGCGGTGATGACCATCCTGGGTGTCATGATGGTCATCCTGCTGCCGTTATGCGTATTAGTCACGGTTACGCAAGTGCCGGAAACGCGGAACTATGTCAGTTCAACGACACCCATTGCCAAAGGCTTCCGGCTAATGTGGCGTAATGGCCCATTTAAGAGGCTTATTTCAGCCCTGATGATCGGCTCGACGGCCTTTAATATCACGACCCCGCTTTACGCTTTTTTTGTGGGTTATGTACTAGGTGCGCCAAAGATGACTGTGGTGATGCTCGCCTTTTTTTATACCTTTAACTTAATAGGTATCCCATTTTGGGTCTGGTTGTCTGATCATATTGGAAAGCATCGTGCCTATGCGGCGAGTTTTATTCTGATTGGGTGTGCGCACCCGCTTTATATCTTTCATGGTTGGGGTGATTTTTGGTGGATGATTCCAATATCAATAGTCTCCGGGTTTGCAGGGGGTGCTTTCGCTGCGCTGCCCAATTCGATGAAAGCTGACGTTATAGACCTTGATACCATGTTAAGTGGGGATAATCGTAGCGCATCTTTTTTTGCAACCTGGTCGTTCACGGCGAAAATGTCGGCGGCTGTGGGTGGCTGGATCGCGTTGAACGTTCTTGGAATAATCGGGTTTAATCCGCAACTCGGTGCTGGCAATAGCGAGGAACACATGCTTGGGCTCAGGATCCTTTTTACGATTCCGCCGGCCATTTTGTTTTTTACCGCAGCTGCAATCGTGTGGAATTATCCTATTACAGCCGAACGGCACACACGCATGAGAGCTACTATCTCAAGACGGAACGCTCGGCGACTTGCTAAAGTCACCGCTAACCCGGCCAGTTGAACTGAGGTATCGAGAAAATGAAAAGATTATCTTTCCTGTTTATCGCGCTCCTGCTTTTTGGTGGCGAACTGAAAGCCGCCGACCCGTCGATTGATGAATTGCTGGATGGATTTCATTCGGCCGCCGCAAGTTCCAACTTTGATGATTATTTTTCCCACTTCTCGTCTAACGGTTACTTTCTTGGTACTGATGCGACAGAGCGCTGGACGGTTGAAGAGTTCAAGCATTACGCACGCCCGGCTTTTGATGCGGGTAGAGGTTGGCGCTATCTCGTTCAGAGTCGAAATCTTGAGTCAGTATCCGGCCTTGACGTTGTTTGGTTCGACGAGATCTTGACGAATGCCAGGTTGGGCAAGTGCCGTGGTACTGGTGTTATTGTCAAGGAAAATGGTGATTGGAAGATCGCACAGTACAGTTTGACCCTGTTGATACCCAATGATATCGCGGTCTCTGTGGGCATGCAGTCTATGCAGGCAGATGCACTGGTGGCCCCTTTACCCTAGCAGTTATACTTGGCTTAGGGATAGCCTAAAAAAAGGAGGAACAGTGTCAGAAATTAGAGAAGTCGAAAGTTGGCCCGAACAGGAAACAAGAGGGCATACGATCCCGGGATCCCGTTATACCTCAGAAGAGTTTTTTCAACAGGAATGGGATGGCATGTGGACCAAGGTCTGGCTGCTTCTTGGCCGGGAAGCTGAACTGCCAGAGCCAGGTGACTGGCAAATGGAAGAAGTCGGGCCCGAAGAAATTCTGATGGTCAGGCAGAAAGACGGGGGCGTTAAGGCGTTCTATAACGTATGCCAGCATCGAGGCAATCCATTGGTTTCAGAACCTAAAGGCACTGTTCTGAGACGTTTCGTCTGTAAATATCACAGTTGGGCTTTCCTGCCCGATGGCACCCTCAATTTTGCACCCGACAAAGAAGATTTTCCTGAAGGTAACCCCTGCAATAAAGTCACGTTGGAAGAAGTGCGCTGCGAGACGTTTGCGGGCTTTATCTGGGTCAACATGGACCCGGACTGCATTAGCCTGCAAAAATTCCTCGGACCGATTTGGGACGACTGGGAAGCGCGAAATGTTGATACTTGGCAGCGAACAATGGCAAATTCCATGTGGCTGCCCTGCAACTGGAAAGTGGTACTGGATAACTTTAATGAGTCATACCACGTACCAACAGTTCATCAGGGAGCCACTCCCGATACCGACAGAAAAGCAATCCGTGGCAAT